>JBBAKZ010000056.1:0-7483 GCA_040403275.1 Arcicella sp.
GGCTTTGTCTTGCACCAAATTTGCATCTCGCTTAAGGCGTGAATAAAAGCCAATAACATCAAATTTCCCCAACTGATAAGTAGCGGCAGCTCCTCGAAAAAAATTATTTTCTAAAGCTGAAGTATAAGGGCGAACGCCTAACTGATTTCTGCGAGTGGTCAGTACCGTTTCAGAGCCTTTCCCAATGTAAAATCCTGCCGACGACACTAAGCCTTGTCCCAATTGAAGTTGATAATCTCCAAAAGTAATATTCTTCCAATGGCCCTTATTTTGAAAATTTAGGTGAAACGATTTAAAATCAGTCAATTGACTTTCTCCTTCATCTTTTTCGAGGGTAAAACCTAACGTAAAATCTTTTTGTGCATACATTTTATAACGAGCGTATAACTTAAAAGGCGAACCTTCATAACGAACTTTGCTCCGTGAATCAGGTTCGGTAAATCCCTTTTTTGTTTCTAAAATTTGGGCATATCGTAAAATTAAATATTGATTAGAACCACCAAAATTATGCGTTAATTCACCCAAAGAAAGTCCGTCAGATTTAACGACAACGAAAGGAATAAGCTTATAAATTGTGCGTAAATCAAAATCTGGAATGGATTGTAATTCATAGATTGACAATAAGTTTCCCGTCTTTTGACGGTAAGTAAAGAAAGCATTTAATTGTTTTTCGGAAAGTACATAAATTGAGGACAATTCCTCACGAGTGGCATTATTTAGGTCGATTGGATTGAGGTAATTTTGGTATAACGATTCAAATAATTCTTCATCCACACCCCCATCAGGATTGCCAACAATATCTTGAATAAAATTGCGAATATTGATTTCTTTGCGAGGATATTCTTGAGCGTACGTACAAAAATTACACAGGAATATACATAGGAATAGTAGTTTTTTCATAAATAATTAATAGTAGTTTTGAACAAAAAAAGCTCATTTTTTCAAATGAGCTTAAATTTATGGAATATTTTTCAATTTTTGATGTTCAATTACTGAAACTTTCGGCCCACCACTTCCAAGAAGTCATTGGCCTCTTCGGCTACCATTATCCAGTTGTATTTTGGTGCTAATGACTTGTTCATCAAATTCTTAGCTTCGCCAAAATTTAAACAATTATCTAAATCTTCTACGGCTTTATTATACGAATTAATATCCCCGTCGAATAATCTACCGATGAAAACAAATTTCTGATTTAAACTTACCCCATCCACAATACTTTTTATCGGGCGACTAAAAGCTAAGTCCGATAGCGGTGTTGCACTACCAACAATCTCTTTTTTCAACAAATCATTCACCGTGGGTAAATCATCCGTAAAAGTATCATTCAAACGGTCAACCCCTGGCAATTTTACCGGAATAACGGGGCCTTCTTGATCAAATTTTGCTTGGACTTGCGCAACTGTTGGTAAAGGCGCATTTTCATCATCTAATTCTTCACCCTCAAGGTCAATGTCAAAAAATGATTGAGACATTTTCATTGATGAATTATCTTCAATCACCTTTTTCGGCGTTGATTTTATTAAATCCACTTTGCGTAAAGGTACCGTTGCCGACAACATTTCCAAATACTTATCGGGATTTTCAAACGCTCCTTGTTCACTAATTTCATTCAACCATGCCAAAGCGGTAGTTACATAAGTTTTGTTTTCATCCCCCATTTTTTCGGATAATGCCTTTGAAACTTGTCCGTTGATTTTGGTATATTTTGTTAATTGAGCTAAACGCTCCTTCGTCAAAGTAAAATCGGGCGAATCACGCACAAAATCATCAAAATGTTTGCTGGGGTCTAATAAAAGTACCAATGTTCTATTAACAGCACTTGACAACATCGGTTCAAAATCTTCACGTTTCACCATGATGTGTTGCGAAGCGATATTCATAAAAGTCTTCAACGCTGTCTTTACTGCTTCGCTTTCAAAATTAAAATACGGGCTTTTAAAGGTCTCGGTGTCTGCTTTCCAACGTTCAAAAAGGTCATGTATAACAAACATATTTACCTGAGCAACGCTGCTCAATTTCAATATCTGCTGACCATTTATTGTGGCGGTTCTATTAAAAAAATCATCACATACTTTTGTGGCGTACTGATGTCCGTAGCTTTCGATAGCTGGCAAATTTAACTTCATGCTTTCTGGCAGGGGATTTTAAACTTTTTAATATTTTTTATCAACACAAAATAATCTTTGAAATTAGGAAATGTTACATTTTCGAGGTGCTTATATTTGGGAATTTTGGTCTATTTTTTTACAAAAAGCGTTGCTATTTAAAGTAAAAAATAATTAAAGTAACCCAAAAGTAGCCATTTAGAGATATTATATCCTTAATGTCTCGATTATTTTGTGCTGATTCTTTTACTCAGATTTACATCTATTCATAAGGAGAACGCAAAAACTAAACCAAAGATTTTTAGGGAAGAGAAAAAAAAATTTAAGGATAAAAACGGAAGCCTTCGCTTAAGGCAAAGGCTTCCGTTAAATAGATGTAATAAAGGAATCGATTAACTCAATTCCATTTTCTCACAAGCTTTCATAGCAGCGGTCTGCTCTGCTTTCTTTTTAGAATATCCTTGCCCAATCGAAAACTCTGCTTCGGCTACAAAAATTGTGGCCGTAAATTCCTTGTTGTGTTTTGCTCCTTCTTCCACAATATCAAATCTGATTGATTTTCCTTCTTTCTGAGCCCACTCAATAATGAGGGATTTAAAATTAGGATTATTCGACACGACTGTATCAATATCAAAGTGTTGCGTTAAAATTTTCTTGATGATAAACGAACGAGTAAATCGAAAACCTTTGTCTAAATAGATTGCTCCCATCAGTGCCTCGAAAGCATCACCATACATGGATGTTCGGGTGAGTACGGTTTTGCGGTTTCCATCATATTCCACCAATTTGTCAATTCCCATTTTGCGAGCCACCACATTTAGCGATTCACGACTTACCATTCTTGAGCGAATTTCGGTTAAGAATCCTTCATCTTTAAAAGGAAATTTTTTGAATAAATATTCTGCCGTAATCATACCCAAGACCGCATCTCCCAAAAACTCAAGGCGTTCGTTCGACTCTCGGTAACTTTTAGAAACAGTTTCTTTTGACACCGAGGCGTGCATAAAAGCCAAACGATACAAGGTAAGATTAGACGGACTTTCGCCTAAAATGTGTTCGATGGCATTTTTCAGCTTTTTGTCTTTGGGGTCGCTGGAAAAAAAATCAAGAAAGGGTGAAAGCATATATTTTTAGGGCTTAGGGATTAGGGATTAGGATTTTAAGAGCGGAATATTTTATCCTAAATCCTAACCCCAAACCCCTATATTATATTTTCTTAAAAATAACGGTCGCATTATGCCCTCCAAAACCAAAACCATTACTCAATGCAATATTAATTTCACGAGGTTGGGCAGTATTTAAGGTCAAGTTTAGCGCATTATCTACTTCTGGATCTTCAGTAAAATGATTAATGGTTGGTGGAACTAAACTATGTTGCATAGCCAAAATACAAGCAACTGCCTCAACCGCTCCTGCACCACCCAACAAATGTCCAGTCATAGATTTTGTTGAACTGATGTTCATTTTATAAGCATGATCGCCAAAACAATCAACAATAGCTTTCAATTCCTGTGGGTCGCCCAAAGGGGTTGAAGTACCATGAGTATTGATATAATCTACTTCTTCAGGTTTGATACCAGCATCATCTAGCGCATCTTTCATCGACAATAATGCTCCTAAACCAGCTGGATGTGGCGCAGTTATGTGATAAGCATCCGAAGAGAAACCGCCTCCAATTAATTCACAATATATTTTTGCGCCACGGGCAATTGCGTGTTCGTATTCTTCTAAAATTATGGCTCCTGCACCTTCTCCAACGACAAAACCATCACGGTCTTTATCATAAGGACGTGACGCTGTTTTTGGATCATCATTACGTTCTGACATGGCACGCATGGCGGTAAATCCACCAACACTGGCTATCGTTACGGCAGCTTCTGAGCCTCCGGTTACGCAAATATTGATTCTACCCAAACGGATATAATTGAAAGCATCAATAATGGCATTGTTTGCGGATGAACAAGCCGAAACAGTGGCATAATTCGGGCCACGGAATCCATGACGAATTGAAATATTTCCTGAAGCCGAATCGGCAATCATTTTTGGAATGAAGAATGGATTGAATTTTGGTGTTCCCTCTCCTTTGGCAAAATATTGAACTTCGTCTTCAAAAGTTCTTAGTCCACCAATTCCTGAGCCCCAGATTACACCCACTTTATTTTTATCAATTGTTTCCAAATCTAGACCCGAATCAATAATGGCTTCATCAGAGGCAACAATGCCATACTGCGTGAATTGATCCATTCTGCGAGCATCCTTTAGTGGAATAAATTGGGTAATATCAAAGTTTTTTAACTCACAAGCAAAACGAGTTCGGAACTTTTCAGCATCAAATTTTGTGATATAGTCACATCCGCTCACACCGTTTTTTAGCCCCTCCCAAAATTCAGGAACGGTATTTCCGATTGGCGTCAAAGCGCCAATACCCGTAACAACAACTCTTTTAAAACTCTTCATGTTTAAGCAATTCTCGTTTATAATAATAGACAACCTTCAAATTCGAACAAATTAATCTGAAAATCAATAAAAATGTGCTAATCTGTCATAAAAAAATCGTTCAATCAGAACCATGATTTTATTTTCAAATTAGCACATAAAGAAGTTCAATTACTTAGCGTTTTCTTCAAGATAGGTAATTGCTTGACCAACTGTTTGGATATTTTCAGCTTGATCGTCTGGAATAGAAACGTTGAATTCCTTTTCAAATTCCATGATTAATTCTACTGTATCCAATGAGTCTGCACCCAAATCATTTGTGAATGAAGCCTCTGTTGTAACTTCTGCTGCGTCAACGCCCAATTTCTCGACGATAATGCTCTTTACTTTTTCTGCAATGTCTGCCATTTTAAGAACGAATTTTGGTTAGAAAAACGGTGCAAAGATGATGATAATTATTCTATTATCAAACTATTTTTTGCTTCCGTGCTTCTATGAAAAGAATTGTGTTAATTATTATAAAAATTTTACTAAAAACATAGGGAAGCCGCTCCCAAAAGCCCTGCATCATTACCCAAAGTTGCACGGGTGATGTTCAATCCATCAGCGTGATATTTGGTAAGCCAATGTGCAAATTTTTCTTTCATTGAGGGCAAAATAAAATCGAAAGAGGCTGAAAGTCCTCCTCCTACTAAAATATGGTTAATATCAAGAATGGCAATTAGGTGGCAAAGGCTTTCGCCCAATAGTTCTCCTACTTTTGCAAAAATCTGGAGCGCTAATTTATCTCCTTCTGAAGCCGCCGCAACCAATCCCGTTGTACTAATCGTTTCATCTTTAGGCAATTGTGTAACGCCAGTATAAGTCTTACGCATAGCGATAGCCATATCCAATAATTCATTTTTACCGATATTTCTCTCTAATACTTTCCCGTTGGCCGAGGGCGTATGTCCTGGCTCCATCGCATTACCACGTCCGCCAGTAAATACTTTTTTGCCAATTATGGCTGCTCCACCAACGCCTGTTCCTAGGGTAATAAAAATATAGCTTTCTTGAATACGTTCTTCCCCAAAATAAAATTCACCCAAAGCGGCCGCATTAGCATCATTTTCTAAGTAAAAATCAACGGTAGGGAAACGTTTTTTAAGAATCTCTACCATTGGAACATTGTTCAATTCAGGAATTGCTGTAATTTCAATGGGCGTGGTTCTGGCTAAATTAATCATCCCTGGCAAGCCAATTCCTACTTTTCTAATATCTTTATTATCAATTAGTTGCAAAGAAATTGCTTCACCTAAACGTTCTTCAAAATGACCTGATTTACGCCAACTCACAGTATCGTGACTATAAAAATTAGAGATTTGTCCCGTCTCAGAATTTACAATTCCCATTTTGACGTTTGTTCCGCCAATATCAATACCTAAATACTCTGTTGCCATTAAATTGTCTTTTATTTTTTTAACTGTGGGTTGATAGTTTCAAAAATCAAAATTAGTATTTATTTTTCAAAACATCACGGTTTATACTTAACCTTTATCAATTCATCGCACACTTTCATGTTTATCTCCTAATCCTGCACTTTTAAGTTGTTCGACAATTTCAAAAACCGCTGGACAAACTTGCGTATTTTCTAAAGTCAAAGGTAAAATCCCCGCAATATTTTTTCGGTCAGTATGCGGATATTCACGACAAGCTTTTGGGCGATGGTCGTAAATAGAACAGTAATTATCCGAACCTAAAAACGTACAAGGTGTTGAGTTTAACACATAATCTTGGTCAGAATCAAGGTGCAAATGTTGCTTTACAAGTTCAGCAGGACGAATTCTGAGATGTTTGGCAATTCTATCAATATCAACATCTTTAAAAATTGGACTCGTTGTTTTACAACAATTCGCACATTTCAAACAGTCTATTTCGTCAAAAACTTCTTCATGTTTTACGTGAAATTCTTGGTCTAAATTCTTGAGTTTCTTATTTTTGAGACGGTCAAAGAATTTTTTATTTTCTGCAAATTTCAACCGATTTTGTCGATGAAATTCGTTAATCGTATCTTCTGTATAAATCATGGAATGATGTTTGAGAATTCAAAATTACAGAATAATGAACTCAATTCACGAGATTTTAATTTGTTTGTAAAATAGGTTTTCGGTTTTAGAGCTGCGATTTTCGGAGAAATAGTTTTTTCGTCTTACAAACACAAAAACAAAAAAGTCGAGCATCGCCCGACTTTTTGAACCTTCTTCTGTTAACCAAAAAACTAATCAATTAAATACTTCAATCTGATCAGAGTGCTTATTGATGAAATATAATTCACTATTAATCAATTAATTAGAATATGCGTACATATATAATCTATCCTTTAATTCTTTCCTCGCAATATGAATTCTGTTCTTTACCGTACCAATGGGAATATCCAATTTCTCTGCAATTTCATGGTATTTGAATCCTCTAAAGTGCATCATAAAAGGGGTTTTATAAGCCTCTTCTAAGGAACCAACTGCCTTATTGATATCATTCATAGCAAACGTGCTGATAGCCTCATTGTTTGTGCTACTTTCCATCGAATTGATAAAATGCAAATTGTCGGTAGTGTCAATAAATGTGTTCTTTCTCACCATTCGTTGATAATTGGTGATGAAAGTATTTTTCATGATTGTATATAACCAAGCTTTTAAATTCGTGCCTTCGGTGTATTTATCACGATTGGTAAATGCTTTCAATAAAGTATCTTGCAATAAATCATTAGCTTCTTCGTAATCTCGAGTTAGCTTCATCGCAAATGGCTTCAAAGATTTTGAAACTTTTCCGATATGAAATGTGAATTCTAAGGCCGTCATAGTTTTAGCGATTTGATGATTATTTGTTTAACAAATTTACAAAAACATTAAACAAAAAACCAAATATTTGGCTTCAATTGTGCCTTTGTTGGTAATTACTTTTGA
>JBBAKZ010000056.1:7493-9574 GCA_040403275.1 Arcicella sp.
TGGCAATAATTATTTAAAATATTATTTACTTAATTTTTTAGTCAGATAATATACCCATCAAAATGAATGATATTGATTCTCAAAATAAGCAATATGCTAAGAAAACGCTTATTTAAACAGAGATTTGAGTTATCATTAATCAATTCAAACATGTAAACTTGCTGAATGATTTTCTTAAAAAAATAAACAAAATTATTTTTTTAATTTACTAGTCTTTCCCTTGTTCTTGTGCTTAAAAGGCAATGAATAACTTAAGAATCAATGTCTATAATGCCAAAAGTCAATGCCAAGCCTGCTTAATTTATAAAATCCATCTACGTAATGATTAAATTATTGGATTGAAAATAAACTTTAGAAACTTTCAAAATGAGGATTAACTCCCAGAAAATGACGGTCTTCATTGTTATCCTAGAAATTTTAGTTATCTTAAAAATAACTGAACCAATCATAAATTCGTTAATTTTACTATCCTAAATAAAACTTCAAAAATATGTTCCCCAAACGTTCATTTTTATTAATTGCACTCTTGCTGTTAGCTTATTCTTCCATATTTTCTCAAGGTAAAATTGGGCATTTCTCGCTAGGCTTTCAAAGTGGTGTTCTGATGCCTTTTGGTAATAATAAAGGCATAGCTTCTGAACAAATAGGAATTAGTAATGGATTGACTTTCAAATATTTTCCAGCCGAAAACTTTTCGATGGGCATGAGTTTGAGCATGATGAACAATCATTTTCAAGGCCAAATAAAAGCCAGTAACGTACCCATCACGCAAGTACCTTTTACTTTCGATTTTAATTGGTATCCAACTGATTGGCGACTAAAACCGTACGTTGGTCTGGGTGCAGGATTGAGTTTTTTTACGGTTACGCCCGTGAATGGTTTGGTCAATACTTTAAAAGAAATTCCAGATACCTATACAACCCCAGGGTTTTTGTTGTCAGGAAAAGCAGGGTTAATTCATCGATTAAACGACCGTTTTAGTATTTATACCGAAGCAATATTTTATCAAGTTGTTGAACCAGGAGAATCATTTCTTTGGCAACAAAATGACGGTACAGTTTATAGACAATTTTCTAATAAAGCCTCTTTTTCATTGGGATTATTATATCATTTTGACGAATAAATTTTATATGAAACTCGTACTTATCGCAACTTATTACCACTATTAAAAATACAAAAAAGCCTTCCAAATAACACAGGAAGGCTTTTTTGTATAAAATCGTTATGGAAAATACTAGCAATATTCAACGTTGCCAATGGGTTAATGGCGACCAAATTTACATCGACTATCACGACCATGAATGGGGCGTTCCGATACATGAAGATGATAAATTATTTGAATTTTTAATCCTCGAAGGTTTTCAAGCTGGATTGAGTTGGATTACGATTTTGAGAAAAAGAGATAATTTTAGAAAGGCTTTTGATAATTTTGAAGCCTTAAAAATTGTTAACTATGACGAGCATAAAGTTGAAGCATTAATGCAAGATACAGGCATTATTCGCAATCGTTTGAAGATTACCGGAACTATTACAAATGCGAGGTTATTTCTTGAAATCCAACAAGAATTTGGCAGTTTTGATGCGTATATTTGGCAATTTAATAATGGACAGGTTGTTGATAATCAAAGAATTAGCACAAAAGACATTCCTTCAAGCACTGCCGTTTCAGATGCTATGAGTAAAGACTTAAAAAAGCGAGGATTTAAATTTATTGGCACTACTATTTGTTATGCTTTTATGCAGGCAACCGGCATGGTGAATGATCATCTAATAAATTGTATCAGTTATAAGCGATAATCCATTCCAAAATTTGGCGTGGCTTTCGTACCTTTGCACCTACATAGGAATAAAAGGTTGCATAGAAAAAAGAATATCAGTTGATATTATAAGATTTCTGGATAAATATTCTCAATTAATTACTAATTCCTCTATTTTTAAACAATATTCAATGAATCCACGCATCGTAATTATTCCTACTTACAACGAAATTGAAAATATCGAAGCCATTATTCGTAAAGTTATGAGCCTTGAGCCAACTTTCGATTTATTGATTGTCGATGATGGTTCGCCAGACGGTACTG
>JBBAKZ010000056.1:9584-11324 GCA_040403275.1 Arcicella sp.
TACTGGCCTGAAAGTAAAGCAATTACAAACAGAATTTGGCACAAATCGTTTACATATTCAAGAACGACAAGGTAAATTAGGCTTGGGTACAGCTTACATCCACGGCTTCAAATATGCCCTTAATTTAGGTTACGATTACATTTTTGAAATGGATGCCGATTTTTCTCACAATCCTGATGACTTGGTTAATCTTTACAATGCCTGTGCCAACAATGGTGCCGATATGGCCATCGGATCACGTTATATTAATGGAGTAAATGTAGTCAATTGGCCGATGAGTCGGGTTTTGATGTCTTATTTTGCGGGATATTACGTTCGATTTATTACGGGAATTCCTATAAAGGACGTTACGGCGGGTTTCAAATGTTATAGGGCTCAAGTACTAAAAACCATCAATTTAGATGCTATAAAATTTGTGGGATATGCCTTTCAGGTAGAGATGAAATTTACTTCTTGGAAATACGGTTTTAAAATAGTGGAAGTGCCAATTATTTTTACGGACCGCACAAAAGGGCAATCAAAGATGTCGGCGAATATCTTCCGTGAAGCCATCTTGGGCGTTATACAAATGAAATTTAATAGTTTTTTTAAAAAATATAATAGAGGATAAGGCAAGAGTGGAATTAGGAGAAGTAGAATAAAACATTTTACTTATTTTTTGATTCCTTCGTGCGGTTCCCCTATTTCCTTTTTTCTCCTTCAAAATGAACTACGAACACGTTAAAGCTATTCATATTATCTTCGTAACATCTTGGTTTGCAGGACTTTTCTATTTGCCACGCCTTTTTGTTTACCATACGGAAGCCAACGAGAAATCAGCCTTGGAACGTGATATTTTGCAAAAAGAATACCTCAGAATGGAGAAAGTTTTGTTCAATGCCATCATGATTCCAGCGATGTGGTTGACCCTAATTTCTGGCATAACGATGGTTTACTGGACTTGGTGGGATTCCTTTTCGGCGCATGGTTGGCTGCATATCAAACTTTTATTCGTCTTCGGCTTAATTATTTTCCATTTTTATTGTCGAAAACTGATTTTAGAATTACGTAAAAATAAATTTAGATTTACCGGTTTTCAATTACGCCTTTTCAATGAAATTGCCACCATTTTTCTTTTTGCCATTGTATTTTTGGTAGTACTAAAAAATTCCGTTGACTGGATTTGGGGATTGGTTGGACTTTTAACTTTCGCCATTATCATTATGTCGGCCGTAAGAATTGTGAAGCGAATTCGGGAGAAAAGATAGGATTGAAAAATGCATTAAAAACCCCAATCAAAACGAATTTGATTGGGGTTTTTAATGTTTAGTCTTCCCAAATAATTTAGAATATTCGTGAAGATTATATAATTATTAGTTCAGTAATAGCGCAACTTCATCTGGTGTTGATTTTCTTTTCACCGTTCCCAAAATTGCTCTCACTGCGTCGGCAATACCTTCGGGGTCAAAACCACATTCTTTATGAAGTTCAATTTGTTCTCCGTGTTCAATTACTTTATCTGGAATTCCCAAACGTTTTAGTTGAGCTGAATAATCATGGTCTAACATAAACTCTGCCACCGCTGAACCAAATCCACCTTGAACACAACTATCTTCTACGGTAATGACTTTATCATAATTTTGAAAAATTTCGTGTAACATCGCTTCATCCAACGGTTTTACAAAACGCATATCATAATGCGCTGGATTTATTCCTTCTTTTTCGAGTATTTGACAAGTTTCAACGGCATAATTTCCAATG
>JBBAKZ010000057.1:0-11303 GCA_040403275.1 Arcicella sp.
ATTTCTAAAACACAATAGTTTTCGCTAAAGGTTGTATTCCAGATTTTTCCTTTGAAAATATAATTTATTTTTTCTTCCATTTTTATGTTATTTCACCACCGCCAGACGACTTACTAAAGTTTCCTCTCCTTTTATATTTGCGCTAAAAATTAAATAAACGCCCGTTTCAACCCGTCCACCCGATAACGTTTTTCCGCTCCAAACAGCTGTTCCTCCATTGGCACGAGTTTCATAAACTAAATTTCCAGCAATATCTGTAATTTTTACAAAAGCACCTTCAACTAAACCTTCAATGCCAATTTGTCCCTCAAAATCAGGCCTAACAGGATTTGGAAACACTTTTATTGCATTTTCATCCTGCTTCAACGTTCCTTCCGTAGCCGTGCCACGATAAGAAACCACGCCTTTTGATGTACAAATATATACTTCCCCAGTGTTATGTTCAATCGTGATATAAGAAATTTCTTTTGTGGGCAAAGGGGAGTTTTTTTCATTAAAATTACTGACTAATTCTGCCCCATCCGGACTGAATAAAAAGATGCCATTTTTTGTTCCCAGCCATTTTCTATTTCCTCCGTCAATGGCAATAGCCGTTACCGTTTCATTCCCTAAAAGTCTTCTTCTTTCAAAAACAGGGGTGTAAGCATCAAAATTTTTACCACTAAAAACCACCGAAGGATTATCAAAAACGACAACGCCCTGATCCGTCCCAACCCACATTTGTCCATCCCTATCCAAGGCTAAACTTTTTACATTATTACTCGGTAAATTTCCAGCACCCTTTACATTTGAAATATATTGGCGTTGATTTTTTGGACTCATTACTAAAATACCGCCAAAATTTCCTTGTCTAATCCAACGATTTCCATCCAAATCTAAAACGATAGAATCTTGGCGATTTTGATAAAGCGTATCCAGACTAAGGGGGCTATAACTTTTAAAAATTCCTTCGGCATTGCTCAACAAACCATTTTTAAAATCTGCAATCCAATATTTTCCTACCGCTTCAGATTTGAGTTGCTGAGGTTGTTGAATTTTGCTGTCCGTAATATTTTTAAAACCAAAATTTGTGCTATTAAAAATGTTAACGGAATTGAATGTTTTGATATAGTATTCCTGATTATTCACTAAGTTAATGTCCTCAATCTTCTCGGAAATATTGATAAAATTTCCATATTTCCCGTTTTGGTAGGTAAAAATCTCCCCCAAATCCGAAGCCAAAACAATTCCATTTTGGAAATTACTAATCGCTAAATTCCTATTAATCAACGTTTTCCAATTTCCAAAATACTGAAGATTAATGTTTGAAGCAAATTTGGCTGCTCTTACGCCTTGAGAAGTTGATAAATAAATACTATCGGGGGTAAAAACCGTTTTATAAATATTAATTGACGAACCATTATCTCCTAAGTTTTGATACGTTTCTCGAATATCTTGCTGTTCAACATTCAATACCACCAAGCCAAAATCGTAAGCCAAATAAGCAATTTTATCCTTAAATTGAATGTGATTAGCGACTTTGTTTCCTTGAATTGAAGTGGACTCTTTTAATAAAGGAATATTAATAATCTTGTCAGGTTCACCTTTTACATTCACGGTTAATAAATCAATATTACCAGTTTGATAGGCAATTATGAGGGTTTTTAGTGCAGAATTATAGCTAATTTTGGCAATCCCAGTTTCAGAAAATCCATCTATTTTCGAAAGTTTAACCGTTTGTTTTTCAACTGTGTCGTAATAAAAAAAACCATTTTCACTTACGCAATAAATATTTTTCTCAGCGATGGCTACATCTTTCGCATTAAGATAGTTGAAATGCGTTTTCCAAGTGCCAATCTGTGCATTTGCCTTTGGTAGCAGAAGTATTTCAGTGAGTAGCACGAAGTGAACAATGAAAATTATTTTCGTAAGCCAGGCGAAAGTTACTTTTTTTAAAAAATTCCTTAGCGAGCTCAAGAACATAGATGTAAAATTATTCTGTGAGCACTGGGACGCACTTTTTTGAATAGGCAATACGGGAATGAAAAATCTTTGGTAGAACCTAAATTCCCAATTCCTTAGTTCCCTAATCTCTAAAATTATAAATGAAAACACATTCTGCATCTTGCTTCGTAGCTGTCGGTTTCGCCCAACAATACTTGTTGTTGGACAGGTGTTTTTCGATAAGAATAATTGGCAACATCGCCGCAAATCACACAAACCGCATGAACCTTTGTGATATATTCAGCAATGGCCATAAGTGCGGGCATGGGTCCAAAGGGTTTCCCTTTAAAATCCATATCAAGACCAGCCACAATGACTCTTTTTCCTGAATCCGCCAATTTATTTACAAGCTCAACGATTTCATCATTAAAGAATTGTACTTCATCAATGCCTACCACATCACAACCACCAGCGTTCAGAAGAATTTCTTTTATTGTTTGAACGGGCGTTGAACGGATAGACATTGAATTATGCGAAACGATATCCTTTTGGTGATAGCGAGTGTCAAAAGCAGGTTTAAAAATCTCCACTTTTTGTTTGGCAATTTTTGCCCGATTTAGCCTGCGAATCAGTTCTTCGGTTTTCCCTGAAAACATAGAACCACAAACCACTTCAATCCAGCCCGTGCGTTTTTCGTTTTGTTGATGTTGATTATGGTAGGGTTCAATAAACACTTTTTAAAAAAATTTAAGATAAAAATAGTCCACGAAGATACGGGATTTTGACTAAGAGCTAAAGGTTTTTTTAGCTTTAAATTATTTTTCAACGCATGAGGAACATCCAAGAATAACGCAAAAAAAACGCATATTTTTTGACTATTCAAAGATTAATTTGTAGATTTGAGTTTAGCATCAATTAAAATATATCACTAAAATCCCATGAAAACTATTAACCAATGGCTTGCCGAGTATGGCGAAAGTCACCAAAATCCCACCAATAAAACCGTCCACTGGATTTGTGTACCACTCATTTTTTTTAGCGTGGTCGGTTTACTTTTTAGTATCAAACTGTCTTTTTTTAGTCTTGGAGATATGCAAGGGAATGTTGCATTAATCGCTGTGGCACTCACCTTGATTTATTATTTCACCTTATCAAAATCTTTGACGGTCGGTTTATTACTTTTCACTTCATTATGCCTTTATTTGGCTTATTTAATTGAACAATCGGGTTTTGCTCCACTTTGGCAAGTTTCAATAACGGTTTTTGTATTGTCTTGGATTGGGCAATTTTGGGGTCATAAAGTAGAAGGCAAAAAACCTTCATTCCTAAAAGATCTTCAATTTTTAATGATTGGACCCGCTTGGCTAATGAGTTTCATTTACCAACGTTTGGGAATAGCACTTTGATAAGATTAGGAATTGGGAAAATTAGTTATTAAATATTTGAGTTCCTAACAGAGAACATTTCACTTATTAGTTAAACTCTACTCAACTCATCCTTAATCCCTCAATCACGAAAAACAGCCTTTCATAATATATCGGAATAAAAACGCATCAAGTAGTTAATATTTGATGCGTTTTTGTTTTTATGAAGGTTCATGACAAAGATAATTAGACCAAAACCTAATCTTCAATCACAATTTAAACACAAAAAAAATGTTCTTAACTTTCTTAGGCATCGTAGCTTTAATGGTGGGTTTTGCCATCAATACTCCTTCTTTAACCATTACCCGTTTTTCTCGCCCCACAAAAGTTTTGGGTGGAGTTTTAATTGTTATTGGTATCCTTTCATCGGGCATAAAGCAAATTGGTGCAGGTGAAGTCGGCGTGCAATCTTTATTTGGTAATGTTGGACAAAGTACCCTGTCGAGTGGCTTGAATTTCATAAATCCCTTAGCAAATGTTGAAACTTTTGATATAAAAACCCAGAATTATACCATGTCTGCCCTTCATGACGAAGGCAATCAACAAGGCGACGATGCCATCCGGGTTTTGACCGCAGATGGGTTGGAAGTGGTCATTGATTTGACCGTATTGTATCGGGTAATTCCCACCGAAGCACCTAAAATTTTAAAAGAAATTGGCGTTGATTATCAAAACAAAATTGTTCGCCCAATTACTCGGACTAAAATTAGAGACAATGCCGTTTATTACGATGCAGTGGCACTTTATTCTAGCAAAAGAGATGCTTTTCAGAATGGAATTTTTAAATCAATTGAGAAAGATTTTCGTTCGAGGGGACTTTTATTGGAGCAATTATTGGTCAGAAATATTACCCTTCCTTCGTCCGTTAAAGCCTCCATCGAATCAAAAATTAATGAGGAACAGGATGCTCAGAAGATGCAGTTCGTTTTGCAAAAGGAAAAACAAGAAGCCGAACGCAAACGGGTAGAAGCGCAAGGAATTGCCGATTATCAGAAAATTCTTTCCACGGGATTGAGCGATAGACAATTGCAATACGAATCTATTCTAGCCCAAAAAGAAATTGCAAAATCCCCAAACACAAAGGTAATTATAATGGGAAAAGGAAATACTCCATTTATTTTGGGAGATAAGTAGTTTAATGGATAATGGATAATTGACAATTAAAAGAGAATAATTATCCATTGTTTCTTATCAATTTTCCATTATCAATAATCAATTATCATTCATAAGCTATTTCTGTCCATTCGCCAACATTTGGAAGAATTGATCAAGTTTAGGTAAAACAATAATTTCGGTTCTGCGATTTACTTTTCGTCCCGCATCACTCGAATTTGAAACTTTCGGAACGTATTCAGCACGACCGCCTGCCGTCATTCGCTCTGGTGAAATACCAAATTTCGCTTGTAAAATCCTCACAACGGAAGTAGCTCTTTTTGCCGACAAATCCCAATTATCAATTAAACAATTGGTTGAAATTGGCACATTATCCGTGTGTCCTTCCACTAAAATATCTAATTCTTTATGATCGTTCACTACCCTAGAAACTTTCTCCAGAACAACCTCAGCTCGTGGATTTATCATAGCGCTACCCGATTGAAAAAGCATTTGATCCGAAATTGATATATACACCACTCCTTTTTTCACCTCAATTGTCACATCGTCATCGTTGATATCAGCTAAAGAACGTTTGAGAGTCATTACTAAGGCCAGATTTAACGAATCTTTTCTTTGCACAGATGAATTCAAATCTTTGATATATTTGCTTTGATCGTTTAAAGTCTCCAAGGATTTCTTAATACTTTCTGCGCCCGATTTACTCACAACCGAAAGATCAGCCATTCTATCCAAAAGATTAGTATTCGTCTTTTTCAAATAATCAATTTGGTCTTCCAACGCCTTGTTTTGAGCAATCCATTGTTTTGATTTTAAATCTAATTCATTGGATTTTGACTTCAATTCCGATTCAAAATTTGATTTCGATTTTTCGCAGTCACGCAATTCAGCTCTGACTTTATTCAAATTACTTTCGGAACTTGCTTTGAAAGTTGAATATTCAGCTTGAGCTTCTGCCAATTTCTTTTTACTTACACAAGATGCCATTACAAAAAGTGAAACGGCCAATATCAAAGTTTTTTTCATGATTATATGGGTTGTTAATTTTTCTAAAGAAACGAATCAAAGATTTACACCATTTGGTCTGAATTGTTAACGATTTAGAAGTTACGATTCTTATTTAAATTTCAACAAAATACAAAGATAGATTTCGTTATAAATCTTAAACCATTATTGATGGTAAAATTTAAAAGGGGGAAAAACTAATACGAAACAATTTAAAAATTAAATTCAAGCGCCTTTATTAGGATAAACACTATTCAGAATCAAATCTGCTAAAATCAATAAAAATATCTGTGGAACTGTATAACGAAATAAAGGAATTTTGTACTATTCTAATAATCTTACTCATGGAGTATCATTAATCAAACTATTTTTTTTAAATTCATAAAATTTATTTTTATTTTTAAAATATCTCATGAATAATTATGCAATTCTTTGAAATTCAGATAATTGCATAATTATAAAGTCAACAAAAGCGGCAACCATAAAACTTTTAAAAAAAATGTAATACAAAAATAACATACTTTCAAGGGTTTATTTATTATTTTGTGGTAAATTTAACATCAAACTAAAATAGCATAAAACCGTTATTACAATATCAATAAATTTATTTTAACTTAGTAAGATTTACATTTTAAACTGATCAACCGTTTAGATTAAAATTCAAAAACTATTAAAATATTGAACTTATGGACTATCAAATTAAAGAAGTCAACGGCTACAAATATATTGATGAAGGTGAAGGAGAAATTCTTTTATTACTTCACGGACTTTTCGGCGCTTTGAGCAATTGGGCGGGCGTTATTGAAGGTTTTAAGGGGAAATACCGTGTAATTATTCCCATGATGCCAATTTATGATATGCCAATATTAAAAGCGGGTTGTGAAGGACTTTGTGAATTTATTGAAGGTTTTGTGGATTGGAAAGGTTTCGATGAATTAACACTCTTAGGTAATTCATTGGGAGGGCATGTCTCATTGATTTATACCTTAAAAAATCCAAAAAAAGTGAAAAGATTGGTTCTTACCGGCAGTTCAGGGCTTTTTGAAGATGGCATGGGTGGTTCATATCCAAAACGTGGAAATTACGCCTACATAAAAGAACGGGTGGAATATACGTTTTACGACCCCTCCACCGCAACAAAAGAATTGGTTGATGAGGTGTTTGACATTACAAATACGGCTTCAAAAGTTATCAGAATTATCTCGATTGCCAAGTCTGCACAGCGGAACAATATGTCCAAAGAAGTTGTTAACATCAAAACCCCAACCCTTTTGGTTTGGGGCTTAAATGACACCATTACTCCTCCGCAAGTGGGACACGAATTTAAACGTTTAATTGAGAATTCTGAACTATTTTTCATCGATAAATGCTCTCACGCTCCGATGATGGAACGTCCAGAAATCTTTAATGAAATTCTGGAAACTTGGCTCGAAAAAACGCCAATTCAAGTCGAGGAATTAGCTTAGGGGAATTGCAAATTTAAAAGTACCAGACATTCGCCGTTGAACCTCACTAAACAATAACCATTGTGGGTAAATAACTTTCGGGAGGTTATTCAATGTCAAAGAGGGTACGCAATCTTTTGCAACCTTCCTTTGATTATAAATTTGGAAAATACATATAATTCATTAATTTAGTGTAAAGATTTTGGAATATTAAATATCCTTACCACTTTTCATAAAAGAATAATATGCTCGCAAAAGACTTTATTAATCCGATGTTACCTGTCTTAAAATCCACCGATACCGTTGGAAAGGCAATAGATTTGATGGAAGAGTATCGCATTGGACAACTACCAATCGTGAATGAATTGGAATACAGAGGTTTAATTAATCAAGATATTCTTATGGATGCTGATGAAGATTTGCCTCTTTTGGCTCTTCAACCAGAGTTTGGAGAAGTAGTAGTGTCTGAAAGTCAGCACGTTTTAGAAATTTTAGCTTTAACACAAAAGCATGATTTACAGGCAGTTGTAGTTTTGGATGAAGAACAAAAATTTGCAGGAACCATCAGTGTAAATGAATTGCTAAATCAGTTTTCTAAAAATTTAGGTACGCAAGAGTTAGGCGCAGTTTTGGAAATTGCCGTTGAAAATAGAAGTTATTCATTAGCTGAAATTAGCCGATTGATTGAATCGAATAATACTAAAATCATTAGCTCTTATTATACAAGTGGCTCATTTTCAGAAGATACGAAAGATATTTTAACCTTGAAACTAAATCGACAGGATATTACTTCGGTTGTGGCTACCTTGGCAAGATATGAATACGATATTGTTGGTGCTTATAATTTTGATGCGATTGAAACACCAGACCGTGAACGGTATGATTTGTTGATGAAATATTTAGAATTGTAGTTATGAGTTATGAGTTATGAGTTATGAGTTATGAGTTATGAAAAATGCCGATTTGGAATTGTTAGTTCCTAATCGGCATTTTATCTTTACAGTTATTTACTTAAATAATCGAAGATTAAATTCGATTTGCACAGCGAAATTCAAAATTTATTATTAGATTAAATTCAGAACGGAAATAAACTTGCTTGGTTAACAACAAGTTCCAACACTAACAGCTGAAACCTAACCCCTAAGTTGTTTAGTGCTTGCTGATATATCGCTCAAAAAATTCATAAATTCTCAACATTCTATCAATTTTTTGGCGAACATTTCCTGTACGTGATAGTTCGTGCGTTGCTCCGGGCATACGAACATACTCCACCTCCTTTCCCATAATTTTCATGGATTTGTACATCATTTCAGACTGAATTACGCCTGTGCGCAAATCACTTTCTCCGTGTTTTATCAACAATGGTGTTTTGATTTTGTCCACGTAAGTATAAGGCGATTCTCGGTCTAAAATATCTTTCGTTTTTTCTTGCCAAGGATATCCGCCAAAATAATTGGGTGTTAATCGCCAAGCATTTCCTTCTCCCATAAAAGTCGTTAAATCATAAACGCCACGTTGCGCAAAAGCTGCTTTGAAGCGATTATCATGCGAGACAATCCAAGCGGTTAAATAGCCCGCATAAGAGCCTCCTGTGATGACCTGACGTGAAGTGTCCACCCATGATTCTTTAGCAGCGGCACTGGCAGCAGCCAACACATCTTCGGTTGGACCTTTTCCCCAATCCTGATAATTAGCAGATTGAAAATCTTTTCCATAACCACCCGAACCTCTTGGATTGGCATAAACAACTCCGTAACCTTGTGAACAGAAATATTGAAATTCGTGCCACATCGAAGCCTCACCTGGTCCCCACATAGCTGTTGGTCCTCCGTGCATATTCAGTAATAGTGGATATGTTTTACCCGCTTCAAAATTTGCTGGTTTCATAATCCAATATTCCACTATTTGTCCTTTTGAATTAGCATATGTTCTTTTTTCTGGAAAACTTACCGCTTTATTTTTCAGAAAATTATCATTGTGACTAGTCAACCTTACAGGATTTTTCATCATTAAATCAGCCGTGTACAATTCAGAAGGATTTTTAACCTCCGTTTTACTAAAAACAATACGGTCTTTACTTACGTCAAAACTTGAAATCCCCGAATCAAAATCAGATAATCTATCCACTTTTTTTGTTAGAACATCAAGGCGATACATGGGAACGCCACCATTTGAATTTGTCGCAAAATAAACAAATTTCGAATCATCCGACCATTCAAAATTATTAGTTGCACGGTCGAAAATTATCGGAGTCTTATTAGTACCATCGGCATTCGCAATCACGATTTGGGTATAGCCTAACCATTCAATTTTTGAAGTGGTAAAAACCATCATTTTACCATCGGGAGAAAGCGTTGGATTGCTGTAAGAAATTCCTTTTGAACTCGCCAATTGACTTAATCCTGAACCATCTATATTCATTCGTACAATAGCTGTATTTTGTTCACGGTCAGGATGTTGCATCGAATCAAGCCCACAAACGGCGTAAATTCTCTTGCTATCGGCCGACCACGTAGGATTATTATATGACCAAAAGTTTTTCGTAATTTGTACGGGTTTGGCGCCTTCTTTTGCCTCAATTACGAACAATAGATTGAATCGCATTTCGGGTTCTGTACTCGATTCTCCCTGAAAATTTAAACGGCTGAAAACCTTGGCTTTTTTGTCTTCGATGTCTTTGTCTAAATAAGCCCTGATTTCTTCTAAATTACCATCTGGATTGGCTTTGATTTTCTTATTGCCTTGCAAAAAATCATTCGATTTGAATCCAGCTTTTTCAAAAGACCATGAAGGTAATTTTTTTGAAGAATTCAGCAACGTATCTTTCAATAATTCAGAAAAAGAAACATTTACCGTAAATAAAATCTTCGTTCCATCGGGCGACCATTGAGGATTATTTGCTCCGTATTTCAGGTCAGTAAGTTGAAAAGCCTCTCCCCCATCCAAAGGCATAATAAAAATTTGGGATTGCTTTTTTACATTTCTGGCAAAGGCAATTTGCCTACTATCGGCACTCCAAGAGGCAGCGTTAACACTTTCAGTACCTCTGGTCACTTGCTTAGTAGTCTGAAAATCAGTTATCCAGAGGTGCGTACGATAATCGAAATCTAACTTATCTGATTCGTTGGGTTCATTGGTTTTCAAAGCATAAATGGCTCTTTTTCCATCTGGAGCAATAGAAACACTATTGACTTGCTGAATCTTAGTCATATCGGTAACCAAGATTTTCTCTTTACCCGTTTGGGAATAAGTAAGCGTTGAAATGAGTGAAAATAAAAGGATTAGTTTTTTCATGTGTAATGAAGTGATTTTTAATTTGATAATTCTGCTAATAGGCTCAATTAATATGCCCATGTTTAACAAATCTACAAAAAAAGGCTATTCCTCGTAAAGAAACAGCCATTTTTAAAATCCATTTATGGTAATTTATTTCAGTCTTTCAAAACTTGTAGTGTCCAATTTTATTTTTCCATCCGCATCTTGGTATATTTTAATGTAAGAATATTGCCTAAAACCATCCTTATAAATTACTTTGGGTACAGGTTGGAAAGTAGCTGCTGTTACAGTAATTTTCGCTTTAGTAATTTGTTGTTCAGGCTTAGATTTAGTAATCTGTTGATGAGATTCGTAGCTATTAATTTGCTTAGTTTGGGGAGCAACAGCGTATGATTATTGAGGGGTTGGTGGTGTAACTATCGAAGAATCAGGACGATAACGTGCGTCTCTATCTATGATTAAACTACTATATTTATCCTGACTAAAACCCAGTTTATCACCTTCAGCCTGCTGTCTTATCAGATTATCTGCCCCAACAAATGCTTCGTTAACGGGCTTCAATTGAAAACTTCTAGAGGTAAGATTCTGAGACAAATCATTAGAATCTATGGTTTCTTTTGTGACACTTCTCTCACTGATTACCACGGGTTCATACTGATTAAATTCACGATTAAATTCTCCTTTTACCCCTGCATGAAAACTGGCAACGGAATATTCAGGTTTATCCATCGAAAGGATTCTCATTTCTACTTCTGCTTCACCAACACCTAACAATTCTAAGTCTTTAGCGGCTGCAAATGATAAATCGATCATTCGATTATAAGCAAAAGGACCTCGGTCATTTATTTTGACTACTGCTGTCCGTTTGTTGGTGGTATTGATAACCTCTACGATGGTATTGAAGGGTAAATTTCGATGAGCTGCCGTGTATTCTGAACGGTTATAGATTTCTCCGCTCGAAGTGACCCGACCATGAAATTTGTCTGCGTAATAAGAAGCTCTTCCATAATATTTTTCCCCAACCTGAGCCTGTAAATTTACGGCGACAATAAAAGATAAAGTAATAAATAGTAATGGTTTTGCTACTATCATGCAGTCTGTGGGTTTTAGTTGGCAA
>JBBAKZ010000058.1:0-11213 GCA_040403275.1 Arcicella sp.
GGAAAATGTTGTACTCGGTCAATCTGAAAACGTTGGAAAATAAACCATTGACTAATCGTAGTAAAATTGGTGGGGAAATCTTTGCTCCTAAACGGGGCGAGTTATTTTTTCAACGAAAAGACAGCGTTTTTGCCACCTCAATTGTTACGCAAAAAACTCGTTTGGTGTACGTTTTTCCTGCTGATTTCAAAGGTTCAATTGCCACGATAAATGCCGATGAAAAAATCTTGGCGGGTGGTCAAAAAGAAGGAGATACCGAGAGAGAAATTTTGAAGAATTTTCCCGAGAAAAAAGACTTTTTTGATAGAATTTTTGATGCTAAAATTCCCAATACGCTTTTTACGGTAAATATTGAAACGGGGGATTTGAAGAAAATTCACAAAGAAAATACTTGGTTAGGACACATTCAGTTTGTTCCCCAAAATCCAAATATGTTGATGTTTTGTCACGAAGGGCCTTGGCATAAAGTGGACAGAATGTGGACGATTGACATTCAAAATCAGCAAGTAAAATTAATGCACAAAAGAAGTGTAGATATGGAAATTGCGGGACATGAATTTCCGAGTTGGGATGGTAAAACGATTTGGTTTGATTTGCAAATTCCGAAGGGACAAACGTTTTATTTAGCAGGAACAAATATTGAAACGGGCGTAGAAAAACGCTATCAAATGCAACGTGATGAGTGGTCAATTCACTTCAATATTTCACCCGACCAAACGCTTTTTGCGGGCGATGGGGGTGATGTAGGACAAGTGGCTAAAGCCAAAGATGGACAATGGATATATCTTTTTCGCCCCGAAGGTGAGGTATTAAAATCGGAAAAGCTGGTGAATATGAAGCATCACGGGTACAAGTTTGAGCCAAATGTGCATTTTTCACCCGATGGGAAATGGATAATTTTCAGAGCCAATTTTGAAGGCAGAGAACAAGTGTATGCCGTTGAAATTGCCAAGAATTAAATTACTATCTAATTCGCACAACTAACGCTGGCTGGTTTTCAACAGAGCCAGCGTTAAAAACTAACTAATTCAACTAATAATTTTGTGCAAGCTTATCGTATCTTTGTGCAAAATGCTTGATACTCCCCTCCAAATTCTTTATCGTGACGAACATCTCGTTGCCATTAATAAGCCCCACAATTTACTGGTGCATCGTTCGCCAATTGCGGCGGATGAAAGCGTATTTGCCTTACAATTACTACGTGACCAACTCAATTGTTGGGTCAATCCATGCCATCGAATTGATAGAAAAACGGGCGGTGTTTTGCTGTTTTCTTTGTCGAAAGAAGCCGACAGAGCCATGCAAATGAAGTTTGAAAATCGTCAATGTGATAAAAAATATTTAGCCTTGGTCAGGGGATATTTGCCAGCTGAAGGCACCGCCAACCGACCCTTAGAAAACGAAAAAGGGGTGATGAAAGATTCCATTACGCATTATCGATGTTTGCAACAAATTGAATTGGATATTGAAGTGAGTCGTTACCCAAAATCAAGGTATTCTTTGGCAGAAATTATTCCTGAAACGGGTCGAATGCACCAAATTAGAAGGCATTTTGCTCAATTACGCCATTATTTAATTGGGGACAAAGCTTACGGGGATTGTAAACACAACAAGATGTTTGAAGAAAATTTTGACTTAAATACGATGCTTCTTCACGCCCGAGAATTGAATTTTGAACATCCTTTTACCCCAAAAAACATTACGATAGTTGCTCCACTTCAACTGGCATTTTCTTCCGTTTTGGAGAATATTGGAATGGATTCTTCTATTTTCTAATGTTTTAATGCAATAATTATTAGTAAACTTATTGGTAAAATAGCATCTTTTAAAAATATGGAAAACGTGTCCACCAAACTACGAAGAATACGAGAAATATACGGTTATAGCCAAGAGTACGTGGCTGAACGGATGGGGATTTCCCAGCCAGCCTATTGGCAAAAGGAAAATGGAAAGAGAATGCCCTCCGATGAGCGCTTTGAACAAATCGCTGAATTATATCATTTGACAGTAGAAGATTTAAAGTACGGAGAACTCAATTCGGTTTTAATTAAAGTGCATGAATTACAAATAGAAATCCTAAGAAAGAAAATACAAATTGAAGTGTAAAGTAATATTTTTTTGGGAGATTCAATACTCTTCTAAGTAAATGGCTTATCGTTTTTTCTACAATATTATTGAGTGGTTAAATCCCCGGAAGCTTTTTCTACTTTCGGGAAGTTGAGGAAATTTAGATTACAATGTAGAAAATGACAGTAGCTAATTATTAATTACTTCCTTGATTACGCTTCAACTTCGTGCTCAAACGCAATAAAATTCACTAAACTATTTGATTTATCATAAATGGGTAAAATATCTACTTTACACAAGTATCTTTCACCATTTTTACGATAATTAACAATTGTCCCCGAATATTTTTCTTCATTATTAATTTTTCCTCTAATGGCTCTTTTAGACTCCATGGCCGTTCCAGCGCCTTGTAAAAATCTTGGGAATTGACCAATAGCTTCTTCAGAACCATAGCCGGTCATGCGAGTAAAACCTTTACTAACCCATTCAATTTTTTCAATTTCGCAGGTAACAACAATCGTATTTTTTCGGTCTTGTAGGAAACGTTTTATTTTATTCAAATCAAAATTCCATTTTTTCGATTGAGCAAAACTTTCTAAATAAGTAAAATCGCTCTTATCATTTCTCGAAATCTCCATAAACTCGTAGGCAGCCGACAGGGGAGTAGCAGGTATAAACTCTCTGAAAGTATTGCAATTAGTATTTGAAGAAAGGCTTATCATTGTTTTAAAGTTTAAAAATAGTTTATTTCATAATTACTATAATTATTTGTGGTGATATTTTGTTTAAACAAAATTAAAATTTCCTTAAAAATATGCTTTTTAAAATAGAAAAACCGAAATATTTTCATCATTATTTATGGCTTTTAAATCACATGATAGGGTGATATGATTTTTTAAATCATTTGTAAATTGTTGATAATCAATTATTTGAATGAAAAAATTATTTTGTAAAAAAGCCTTTAAATGTGAGTGTGTATGAAAATTGTGCATTACCCGTTAATTTTATGTCATAAATAAAATGAAAACAATAGTTGAAGAGAAAACTAACCTAAATAATATTAGTAATATTTTAAACCCAAAACAAGTTAAAAATGGAGGCGACACAAAATAACAACAACAATGGAAATGGCATTTTAAAAGCAGCGTTGGCTGTAACAATGTTGTTTATTGGTTTTTTAGGATATTTACTATACGATTCTAAAAAATCTAATACTATTCAAGAACAAGTTATCAATCAAAAGGTCGAACAGTTGGCCTCAACAAAATCTCGTTTAGATTCAGTTGCCATTCAGTTAGACGCTAAGATTGCCGAGATTACTTCCTTAGGTGGTAAGATTGATGAGTTGGTGGCAGCACGTACGCAATTAGAGAAAGATAAAAAAGCGTTGAAAAATGCCAAATTCTATAACGCTAAACAATACGATGCTAAAATTGCGGACTATGTGGCTTTATTGACTGAAAAAGATAACGTAATTGCTCAGTTGAAAAATGAAAACGAGAATTTGACTGCTCAAACCGTTACTTTATCGAAAGAGAAAGACGTGTTGGTTCAAGAAAAACAAACTTTTATTGATGAAAACACCGGCTTAAAAACTGAAAAAGAAAAGTTGAATCAAACAGTTGCTGATTATACTACCAAAAACGAAGAACTTGTTAAGAAAGTAAGAACGGGCGCTCAATTGAAAGCCCAAAATCTTCAAGTTTATGCGGTAAAAGCAAACGGGAAAGTACAAGATGGTGGAAAGTACCGTGCAAAAAGAGTTGATCAATTAAAATTTGCCTTTACATTGCCCGCAAATGCGATTACTGAACAAGATAATAAAGAAATCATGGTTCGTATTATGGATGCTGACGGAGCAGTAATTACTGATTCTGCCACAGGTTCAAGTGTGTTTGATTTTGGTGGAAAAGAAACAGCTTTTACTACAAAAGGAACCGTGGCTTATACTAACAACGACCAAAATGTAGAAATGCTTTATTCACGTGGCACGCCTTATCGTCCAGGTGCCTACACCGTAGAATTATACTCGGAGGGTTTCAAAATCGGAACGGGTAATTTTACAATCAAATAAAGATTTTATTCCTTGCTATTATTTATATGGCAAAACCGTCGCAGGTATTATCCTGTGGCGGTTTTGTGTTTCAGAAGCTTTATGTATTCATTACAGATAATTTATCATAATCTTTAGAAGTAGAAACTAAATTTACCTAAATTTTGATTGTAATATTTCTATAATACTTAAAAAACTATTCAATTATTTCACTAAAACTCTTTTGCCCGTTTTTGCTGCTTCGTAAATTGCCTCAGTCACTTTCAAATCTTTTCCTCCTGCGATAGGCGAAGGTGAGTGCAGAAACACTTCGACCGTTTTGTTGGCTCTTCAAAAATTTGTTTCAAAATCCATTTTTCAACCAAATCATTTATCAATAACTTATGGGGCTTTTTTCTATCGGCTTCACCCACGAAGGTCTTGATTATAATTTGACTTATTCTTTTAAAACATATCTCAAAAATGCGGGCCAATCAAGCGAATATGATTCTACACCAATCCTGCCACGGCCGCCTTAAACTGTCGTCCTCTATCCTCATAATTTTTGAATAAATCAAAACTGGCACAGGCGGGTGAAAGTAAAACTACGTCTCCTTCCGTTCCTACATCGGACGCTAATTGTACTGCTTTTTGCATACTATCTACCGAAAAAATCATCGGAACTTTCTCTCCGAAGAATTCTACTAATTTGGAATTATCTTTGCCCATACAAATCAGGGCTTTTACTTTTTGTACCACTAATTGCTCAATTTGGCGGTAATCGTTGCCCTTGTCCACGCCACCCATGACGAGAATAATCGAATCAGGGTAACTTCCTAACGCATAAAAAACGGAATCCACGTTCGTTGCTTTTGAGTCGTTGATATATTTTACACCTTTTATTTCTCCGCAAGGTTCGAGGCGATGTTCAACGCTTTGGAAAGAGTTTAATCCCGCTGTAATTTGCTCATTATGAAGCCCTAAGGATTGGCAAACCAAGACCGCACACAGCGCATTAATGGCATTGTGCGAACCTTTTATGGGTAGTGCTGAAACAGGAAGATTGAAGGATTGTTGCTGATATTGAACGTGTAAAGAATCCTCAAGTAAACTCCCACCTTGTTCCACTTTTTCGATTAAAGAAACGGGTAAACGGTTGACAATTAAATCTTTACGTTTTGATAATTCGTGCATCAACGCTTCACTTTCTTGGTAATAAATGAAATCATCGGCCGAGGTCATATTCTGTAAAATCCTAAATTTTGATTCGATATAGTTCTGAAAATCATAATCATATCTATCCAAATGGTCGGGTGTAATGTTCAGTAAAATAGCCACATCTGCTTTGAAATCGAAGCAATTGTCTAACTGAAAACTGCTGAGTTCCAACACAAAATAATCGAAAGTATCTTCAATTACTTGTTTGGCAAAACTATCGCCCACGTTACCCGCCAGTCCAACGTTTAAGCCAGCATTTTTCAAGATATGATAAGTCAAAAGCGTGGTAGTGGTTTTTCCATTGCTACCGGTGATGGCAATTATTTTTGCTTTCGTGTAGCGAGAAGCAAATTCAATTTCAGAAATCACGGGAATTCCCAAGGAATGTAATTTCTTGATTAATTCAACTTTATCAGGAATTCCGGGACTTTTGATAACTTCGCTGGCATCCAAAATTTTTGCTTCGGTATGTTCACCTTCTTCAAAAGGAATATTGTTTTGGGATAAAGTTTCTTTGTATTTATCGGATAACATTCCCTTGTCCGACAAAAACACCTCGAAGCCTTTTGCTTTTGCCAATAATGCTGCACCCACACCACTCTCGCCTCCGCCTAAAATTACTATTTTCTTCATGGTTACTATTTTTTTTACGGTGCAAGATAAATAATAAGCGTTGGATTTTGTATTGGGTTTTGGTAATAGTTAAGAATGAGTGGTTATTTTTTTGGTGTTGAGCTTATTATAACCCCAAAATCAAAAGCGGTCGTCTGAATGAATCAAACGACCGCTTCTTATCAATAAATGGATTTATTACATCTCATTCAAATTACTTTTATTTCTACTATAAATAAAATAAACAACCAAACCAATAATCATCCAAACCAAAGCAAATTGTTGAGCTTTGCTATCTAAAAGTGACATTAAAGCCACGTTAGTAATGATTCCTAAAGGAGCCACAATCATCAACAAGGGTGTTTTGAAAGGACGGTCACGATTTGGTTCACGCAAACGAAGAATCAATACAGCTAAACAAACCATCGCAAAAGCGAATAAGGTTCCGAAACTTGTCATGTCACTCAAAACACCGATTGGCGTGAATGAGGCTACTAATGATACAATCAAACCTACCAAGATGGTACTTTTCCAAGGAGTTTGAAGTTTTGGGTGAATTTGACGGAAAAAATTTGGTAATAAACCATCTTTCGCCATGCCTAAGAATACACGTGTTTGTCCCAACATCATTACTAACATTACAGAAACTAACCCAACTGTGGCTGCCGTTGTGATGATAAATACTGCCCAAGGTTGTCCTACTTTATCAAAAGCATATGCTACAGGCGCTTTCAAGGCTTCACCAGTAATGTCTTTATAATTTAACATACCCGTTAAAACCAAGGATACTAAAATATATAAAACTGTACAAATGGCTAATGAGGCAATAATAGCAAATGGAATATCTTTCTTAGGATTAATCGCTTCACCGGCTGAAGTAGAAACCACGTCAAAACCGATATAAGCAAAGAAAATAGCCGCTGCACCACTTAAAATACCTTTGATACCGTAGGCTTCTTTTACGGAGCCATCAGCATGAGTTACCATTTCTGGTGCTGGAATGAATGGGTGCCAGTTATCAACATTTATAAAAAATACGCCAACAATAATTACAAATAAAATGGCTGAAAGTTTAAGAATTACAATCAAATTATTGGTATTGGTAGCTTCTTTGATTCCTTTTACCAATACCCAAGTAACTAGCCAAGTAATTAAGAAAGCCGGTAAATTGAATGAAAATGAGGCAGGTTCTAAGTGATTATCTATGGCATATTGAGGCCCAGTAAAGGGGTCATTGGTCAGATAATAGGGCAAGGTTATTCCAAACAGATGCAGTAGCTTATTAAAATAGCCAGACCAACTCACGGCAACGGTCATGGCTCCCATGGCGTATTCGAGGATGAGTCCCCAGCCAATAATCCAAGCGAATAACTCTCCGATTGTACCGTAAGCATACGCATAAGCTGAACCTTCAACGGGCAACATAGAGGCAAATTCAGAATAACATAAGGCAGCAAAAACGCAACCGATACCCGCCACAACAAATGATAAGGCTAATGCCGGACCCGCATGATAATGAGCTGCCGTACCCGTAAGCACGAAGATACCACCACCGATAATGCCTCCAATTCCAATGGCAGTTAAGCTCCATTTACCAAGCACTTTCTTTAATTGATTATTTTTAATGTCAGCTTCGTAGGCTGCCATGGGCTTTTTACGCCAAATACTTTGTTCCATAGATTTTTTTTAGTTTGTGTGAATTTTAGAATATCACAATAAAAAGTTGTATAATGATTAGTTGATAAAATAATATATGGTAAAATTATGTTTCAAGATACTTAATATTTTGCCTTAAATCAAAATTAGGGGTCAGGTTTTGGGTATCAGGGCTTATAAAATTGGAAATTGAGTATTTTACACTTACGAAAATCTACTTAATCATTCACAATTTCTTCCAAAAGCTAATCCTAATGCCCAATGCCTAACCCCTAAATCTTATTTTATTTTTACTGGTTCTACTGCTGCTACTTTTTTCTTTCCGCCACCAAAATCGATTACGATTGGAGCTGCTACGAAAATTGAAGAATAAGCACCAAACACAACTCCGATGAACATGGCAAAAGAGAAACCTCTCAAAATATCTCCACCGAAGATTAATAATACCGTTACCACCAAAAATACCGTTGTGGCAGTCATTACGGTACGACTCATCGTGTGATTAATTGATTGATTAATTGTTTTAATCATCAATTCTTTATTCGATAAATCTGCATCAATTCCGATTTCCTCACGAATACGGTCAAATACTACCACAGTATCGTTAATTGAATAACCAATAACGGTTAAAACTGCCGCAATAAATACTTGGTCTACCTCTAATTCAAATCCGAACAAACGACAAATGCCAACCATTCCTAACACTACAAGCACGTCATGAACTAAGGCTACAATTCCACCCAACGAATATTGCCATTTACGGAAACGCAACAAAATATAAATAAAGATGGCAACTAAAGCGTAAAGAATTGAGATAAATGATTGCGTTAGAATGTCATCGGCAATGGTCGCTCCAACTTTCGATTCTGATACGATTACTGGTTTAGCATCGGCAAATTTTTGTAAACCTGCTTCAACCGCTGCCCGCACTTTTTGATTGGCGGCTGCACTTTCATCTTCAATTAAATAAGGCGTTGTGATTTTTAATTTTGTTGGGCCGTTAAAGGTTTTTACTTCGACGCCGCTTCCTTCAAAACTATTTGCTAAAGCATCTTTCACCGTTCCTGCTTCAATTGTTTTGTTCATTTCAACTACGTAAGAACGACCACCTTTGAAATCAAGACCTAAATTGAAACCGCCTTGAATAGTCAATACAATAATACCAATGGCAATTAAAGACCATGAGAATACATAAGAATATTTACGTTTTCCAATAAAGTCGAAGTTGAAATTTTTGAAAAGGTCTTTTGAAATAAATGTTTCGAAAGTCATTTCTTTTTCTTTTCCCGCTGCAATGGCACGTTTCGCCATCCATTCAATCATGATATGAGAAACATATACCGAAGTAAATACCGAAGTAACTAAACCAATACAAAGCGTTACTCCGAATCCTTTTACAGAACCCGAACCGAAGATAATCAAGATAATACCAATTAAAATGGTAGTAACGTTACCATCAATAATTGCCGAAAGCGCTTTTTCATACCCAAGTTTAATTGATTCCATTAAACCTTTTCCAGCGTGTAATTCTTCACGAATACGCTCATTAATCAATACGTTCGCATCAACTGCCATACCCAAAGTTAAAACAATACCGGCGATACCTGGTAAAGTCAATACTGATTGGATTTGTACTAAAACTCCCGCAATAAAAAATACGTTGAACATCAAAGCCGCATTGGCCATCCATCCTGGTGTACCGTAATAACCAATCATAAACACGATTACCAAAATCAAACCTAAGACCATTGATAAATATCCTTGATTGATTGCTTCTTGACCCAATGAAGGGCCTACGAAAGCATCTTCCACAATACGAGTTGGCGCTGATAATTTACCCGATTTAATCACGTTGGCTAAATCTTTCGCTTGCTCAAACGTGAATGAACCCGAGATTGATGAACGTCCACCAGCGATTTCTCCGTTGATATTTGGAGCAGAATAAACATAATCATCCAATACAATAGCAATGCGTTTTCCAACGTTAGCGGCTGTCATGTTTTTCCAAATTCTTGCACCCACACCATTCATGGCCATGGTTACTTCTGGACGACCATTTTGGTCAAAATCTTGGCCAGCGTCCGTAATTGTTTCTCCGTCTAATTGTGCTTTTTGACCTGGCAGTTTTTTCAAAGCCTCAAACTGCACGATTTCGTCACCGTTTGTTGCCGGAATTCCAATGGCATTCCAGTAGAATGAAATATTTGAAGGGAACATCAATCTCACTTCCGGACGACTTAATAGTTCGTTCACACGGGCAGTATCTTTACGATAAACACCCCAAGTTTTTCCTTGGTTATCCAATGGCAAAAACAATTTTGTTAAGGCCGAACCAGACGTTGTATCTTTTTTCGCAGAATCTTTTTTCGCAGTTTTGTTCAAACCTGATAATTGACCCGCTAAACTTGCTGCTTTTGTAGTATCAGTAGCCGATGTAGTAGTTGCACCCGCTTTTTTTGCTTTTTCCTCCGCCGCCAAATATTCACCTAAAGAATTTAATCCTGGTCCCCACTCGCCAATTTCAGCTACTTCAATAAATTCTAATTTTGAAGCGGCAGATAATAATTTTCTGGCACGTTCTGGATTGTCAACGCCTGGTAATTCAACTTGAATACGGTTTGTTCCTGGCAAACGCTGAATGTTTGGATTGGCAACGCCCAATTTATCAATACGAGTTTGTATAGTTTTGTAAACTCTATCCACGGCTCCATCAATTTCAGCGTTGATTACTTTCTTCACTTGTGAATCAGTTGAAGAGAAATTCAATTTTCCAACGTTGGTTGAATTGGCAAAAATAGACGCTAATTTTTGATTTGGAGCAATTCTAGCGAAGGCATCAAAGAATAATTCATTAAAGGGCTTGGTTGAATTAACCTGTTGTTTGGTTGCTTCTGCAAGTGCCTTTTCAAAATTCAAATCATTACTTTTTCCTGATAATGCACGCAAGATTTCTACGGGAGAAACCTCCAAAACGGCATGAAGACCACCTTCAAGGTCAAGACCTTTGTGAAGGGCGTAAGTAGTAACTTCTTGTAATGTAAATCCTAGATAAACCGGTTGTTTCCACAAAGAATCAACGAAATGGATTTTACGAGCTGGGTCATATTTACCCGCAACTGTGGCATATTTAACGGCCTCCTCACGGACAGCATCGGCTTTCCAAGTAAATGAAAGAAAGAATAAACATAAGGCTGAGATGATTCCAGTCAGCCAGATAATAGCACCTTTGTAACGCATGGTTTTTGGTTTTTGTGATTGGTTTTTGAGGATTGGAGATTAAATTTTCGCCCAATATTTTCAATAACCGCAGTAATTGTAAAAAGTGAATAGTAAGTAGGATGTAACATTTCCCGTACAAGAGCGTGGTCGCTTAACTTAGTTCAAACGTGGACGTTTAAACCAGTGGAACAATTGTTAATTATTAATTATCAATTGTTAATTAAATCACGGGGCGTTGGTAGCAATAAAATGCTCGAAGAGAATTTCGAGCAGAGGAAGTCGGAATGTAAGCGTCTTAATGATTGAAAATTTCTTTTCGGCCATTAAAAAGGAGAATACTTGGGGGGTAAATACAAAATCCTGCGAAAAATCAATCGTCACAGAGGCGGATACTTGCATCACAGGAAGT
>JBBAKZ010000059.1:0-8991 GCA_040403275.1 Arcicella sp.
AAATGATTTTGGAAAAGGGCAACGCCACCGTTCAAGATCTAAACGACTTTTTCTTAGCAAATATTCAAAAAAATGGTTCCTTTTGAGTCGTTCCGAGAATTTCAAGAGGAGAAATTATCCTAGAAAAATTAATTGTGATTGGACAAGTTGCTTTGCAATATAATCTTTATACCAAAATTACGTGTGGACAATGGATAGTTTTGTTCGGCGCTCACGTGGGTGATTTGCCTGATATTTGGAAAATTAGTAGACGCTGGATTTGAGTCGGGACATGCTTACGGAAAATCATTGAGAACTGTCAAATCATGCGTGGGTTTAACGTGGTGCCGTTTTGGTGTTCAAGATGCGGTGAGCTTTGCCCAACGATATTCCCGCCAATATATATGCTTGATAATCAAATATTTAAACGACTTACTCGGCTCTACGTTATTGCCTTATTGGCAGTAGCGTTACTTGCCTTAGTTGGGCAGTTATTGATTCAGGTTTTTTTGAATTCATTATTAGATGATTCGCACGTGGTGAATATTGCAGGCCGCCAAAGAATGTTAAGTCAAAGACTTTCCAAAACGGCAGTGCTGTTGTGTCAATCGCAAGTTTTTCAAGCGGATGCAGAATATTATTCTCAAGATATCAAAGAAATTATTACTGTTTGGGAGGCAAGTCATGAAGGCCTAAAAAATAAAAATTTAAACACAGATGAGCAAAGTTATACGGTCAGAAACAGCGATAAGATTGATGATATGTTTCGACAAATTGACCCAATTTTCCGAGTAATTTTAGTAAATGCTAAACTATTGGATAAAACGATAAATAAACCCGTAAAAAATCAATTAGAAGTCCTTCATTTTGCTCGGAATCAAATACTTACCAATGAAAGAGTATTTTTAAAAATGATGGATAAAATCGTTTTTCAGTACGATTTAGAATCCAGAAACCGGGTTGATACCACAAAAACAGTAGAACTTTTTCTATTCATTTTATTATTTTGTATTTTATTATTGGAAGGAGCGTTCATCTTTCGCCCGATTGCCAACCATATTCGATTTGTTATTAAAAGATTGACGGATTCTGAAGCCAATCTTCGCAAAGCCAATGAAACACTTTTGCAAGCGCAACACGCATTGGTGCAAGCAACCGAAGAGAAATATAAACTTCAATTAGCCGAGGAAAAAATACGTGCGACATCATTAATGGAAGGTCAGGAAGGAGAGCGAAAGCGATTAGCCGCCGACCTTCACGATGGTATCGGGCAGATGCTTACCGGTTTGCGATTGCACAGTGAAAAGGTGAAAAGTTTTGATTTTATAAACATAAAACAAGCCAAATCATTTGATGAATTGCAGCGTTTGATTCAAGAAACCATTGAAGCCACCCGAACGGTCTCGTTTAGTTTTGCTCCTTCGGTTTTGAGCGATTTTGGGGTTGTATCTGCCATCAGAATTTTGACGGAACAAGTTTCAAAAATGACGAGTATGTCTTTCAAACTTCAAGCTGAAAAAATTAATCGACTACCCGAAGCCATTGAAACGAGTCTTTACCGAATCACCCAAGAAGCAATTCATAATGCCGTAAAATACGCAAAATCTACTTTAATTACCATTCAAATTTCTGAAAATGAGAGTCTTGTAAAGTTATTAATTTTTGATAATGGCCAAGGATTTGACTTGAAATCGGTTAAGAAAAAGATGGGAGGGAGCGGTTTGAAAAATATGCAAGCTCGGGCAGAATTACTGAATGGAACATTTAAAATTCAATCGAAAATTGGAAAAGGAACGAATATAAAAATTGAAATACCTAAGTAGCTTTGAGAGCTAAGCGATGAGCATGAGTTTTTAATGACTCAAAGCTCAATCTTAATCAGGATCATCAATAAAACTTAAATTTTTTAACATTAGCTGTGAATGATAAGCAATGTAAAGGGCAGTTTCATTGCTCAACGCTTATAACTCAAAGCTCGTAATTATGAACACAATCACCATTTTATTAGCAGACGACCACGACGTTGTCAGAAGGGGTATGAAAATGCTTTTGGAGGATGAAGAAGGCATAAAAGTTGTTGGCGAAGCATCGGATGGCTTAGATGCCATCGAAAAAGTAAAATTATTAATGCCCAATGTTGTTATTTTAGACTTAACAATGCCTAAAATGACAGGAATTGAGGCTGCAAAAATAATTTCGGAGGAATATCCCAACGTGAAAATCTTAATTTTTTCAATGCATCATAGCAAAGAATATATTGTTAGCTCCGTGGAGAATGGAGCAAAAGGCTACTTATTGAAAGATACCGGCAAAGACGAATTATTAAAAGCCATTAAAGCTGTTTCAGAAGGAAGAAAATATTTTCCACCCGAAATATCCGAGGTAATTATTAATGAACTATTAGCCAAAAATTCTGGCGTGCAAGAAGAAATTCGACCCATTTTTGAAAAAATCACACCCAAAGAAAAGCAAATTTTGGGCTTAATTGTCCAAGGATTTAATAGTAGAGAAATGGCAGATAAATTGTTTTTGAGTATTCGTACCGTTGACAATCATCGAGCCAATATGATGAAGAAAGTAAAAGCAAAAAATACGGCTGACTTAGTGAAAATGGCCATTGGCTGATTTCAATTAACAATTATCAATTAATAATTAACAGTGTTGATTCATTTGAATTTCCATAAACTGTTCACTATTAATTGATAATTTTTCACTTTCTCAAATATCCCAATCTTTTTCCCTCTTCCATTCGCTCGATGGCGTATCGGAGCATGGTTCTAGGCATTTTTTGGAGATGCGCATCCAAGAATTCTTCGAGTGCCAGTTCATGCCTTTTGCCCACTTCTCGCAACATCCACCCGCAGGCTTTGTGCATAAGATCGTGTTTGTGGGAAAGGAATTTTTCGGAAAGCTTAAAAATATCCGAAAATTGCCCATTTTTAATAAATTCAAAGCAAGTAACTACCGCCACCCGTTCCGACCATAAGTGTCCAGATTCAGCTAAATCGTAGAGTATTTGGCGGTCTTTATGTAATAAAAATTTCCCCAAAAGTTTATACGCAGAACAATCAACCAAATCCCAATTATTGATTTGGTGAATATTCTTCAAGTAAAATTCGATAATTTCTTGTTGTTGAATGGGAGAAGATTTTGGGAATTGAGTTACCAAAACCAGTAAAGCCGCAAAGCGTAATTCATGAATTTGGTCATTGATAAGTTCTTGAATATCAGTCATATTAGTAGATTTCCAATGCTCTTTTACCAAAGCTTGTACTTGTGGATTTGACAAGCCAATAAAAACGTCACCTTCTCCGTATTCTCCTTTCCCAGTCTTAAAGAATCGTGCGGTTTGAATGGCTCTCTCAGGGTTTGCAGTTTGCAGGAGGGTTTGTTTTAAGGAAGTTTTCATAAACAAAAATAGTGATTTGTTTGAAAAATGAAATCCTAACTATCTTTCATTCAGATAATTAGGATTTATTTTGTGGCCTCGGAAGGAATCGAACCTTCATCTCAGGTACCGGAAACCTACGTCCTATCCATTGTACTACGAAGCCGTTACTCACGCAAAATTACGAAAACTTATCCAACTGCTTGACCAAAACTTCAAAATCTTTTGGATATGGTGCTTCAATTTTTACAATTTCTTCATTCACTAATCTAAATGTCAAAGAATGGGCATGAAGAGCAACCCGCTTGATAATTGGTTGTTCTTCGGTTTCTTTTTTAAGATGAAATTTTCTTTTTAAATCAGAAAGATAAATCATTTCGCCACCATAAGTTGGGTCACAGACAATGGGCGCTTTCAAACATACCAAGTGTATCCTAATCTGGTGCATTCTTCCCGTAATGGGCATACATTCCACGAGTGTATGATTTCTATAAACCTTCATCGAATTGAAAATTGTGTCGGCTTCTTTTCCTTTTTGTCGGTCAATGGCCACCATTGTGCCATCACGTTTTGGGGCAATGGGTAAATAAACCGAAATCATTTCAAAATCGTGCGTTCCATTCACAACCGCATGATAGCGTTTTTCAACTTTTCGATGTTCAAATTGCATTGAAAGATGGCGATAAGCGGCTGGATTTTTTGCAATGGCCAATACGCCCGATGTTTCTTTATCCAAACGATGGCAAAGTTGTGCGTCATCGGCATATTCTTTGGCTAAACGTAAAATACTCATCGAGTTATCCGCTTGTCGTTCATCCAAAGAAGCGATGTGGGGAGGTTTATTTATTAGTATATAATCGTCGTTCTCGAATATAATTAAGTCTTTGAAATTCAGTCTCATAAAGGGTGTTTGTAATTTTTGGCAATCATCAGATTGCCTATTTTTAATTGACAAAGTTACCAAAATAAAACGAAACTGATTAAAAGGTTTTTCAAGAGAAAGTCGTCACCCCAATACGAAGGCTGTTAGAATATAATTATTTTTTCATTCCAATAATAAAAATCTTTAATGCTAAATTCAAACGTGTCCATGTAGAAATTCAAAACTACCCCGCCCAATTTTCTCGATCCAAACTTCGGTACTGTATTGCTTCTGCTAAATGTTCAGTCCTAATATCTTCTGTACCTGCTAAATCAGCAATAGTTCGGGCAACCTTTAAGATTCTGTCGTAAGCACGGGCAGATAATTGCAATCTTTCCATTGCCCGTTTCAACAGCGCAATTCCTGCATCAGTTAATACACAAATTTCCTTTACCATCTGCGAAGGCATCATGGCATTTGAATATATTTCTGGATGATTTTTGAACCTAATCGTTTGAGCTTCACGGGCTTTGATAACTCTTGCCCGTATTTGTTCCGAAGATTCAGCTTTTCTATTCGATGATAATTGTTCAAATTTTACGGGCGTAACCTCCACGTGTAAATCAATTCTATCTAAAAGTGGCCCCGAAATTTTATTCAAATATTTCTGAACAACCCCAGGCCCGCAAACACAATCTTTTTCTGGATGATTATAATAGCCACAAGGACAGGGATTCATGCTGGCAATTAACATAAAACTTGACGGAAATTCAACCGCTGACCTTGCCCTCGAAATAGAAACTTTTCTATCTTCCAAAGGTTGACGCATCACTTCCAAAGCTGAACGTTTAAATTCGGGTAATTCATCCAAAAACAAAACGCCATTGTGAGCCAAGGAGATTTCGCCAGGCTGGGGATTGCTTCCACCGCCTACCAAAGCCGCATCAGAAATGGTATGATGAGGCGAACGATAGGGACGTGTCGAAACCAACGTAGCTTTTGCTCCCAATTTCCCAGCCACTGAGTGAATTTTAGTGGTTTCTAAGGCTTCGTGAAGTGTTAGCGGAGGTAAAATAGAAGGAATTCGCTTTGCCAACATGGTTTTTCCAGCCCCAGGAGGTCCAATCATAATGGCATTGTGGCCACCCGCAGCGGCAATTTCTAAAGCTCTTTTAATATTTTCCTGACCTTGAACGTGTGAAAAGTCAGCGTCATAATCATTTTGAGAATTTGAAAATATATCCCTTGTATCCGTAATTAATGGTTCAATTTTAAGGATGCCTCTCAAAAAATTAATGGCTTCTTTTAAATTTTTTACGCCAATTACATCCAAATTATTTACGATAGATGCTTCTAACGCATTTTCAATGGGTAAAATAAATCCTTTAAATCCTTTTTTACGGGCTTCAATCGCAATGGGCAAAACTCCTTTGATTGGGCGCAACGAACCATCGAGCGCTAATTCGCCCATGATGACATAATTTTCAAGTTCTTTTAAATTTGCCTGCGTTGAGGCATGAATTACACCCAAAGCAATGGGTAAATCATACGCTGAACCTTCCTTGCGAATATCCGCAGGCGCAAGATTAACCACAACTTTTGTTCTAGGAAAGAAATATCCGACCTGTTTAATGGCAGATTCAACCCGTTGTTCAGATTCTTTGACAGCACCATCTGGCAAGCCCACGATGTAGAAATGTTGTCCTTGTCCTTCGCTAACTTCAACGGTGATAATCGTAGCATCAACGCCATGTAAGGCACTTCCGAAGGTTTTGGCAAGCATAATTGTAATAGTTAAAGTGTTGAATTTTGTTCAAATATACAAAGAATTTTCCCTCAATTCAATCAATTTCAATTACTTGAAAGATTGCGTATCTTTTGAATAGGTATTCCAGTAAAATATAATTAATACCTGAAAATTGACCGTAATTTAGTTTAATATATCTTTACGATTGATTTTTACAAATCTAACGTGCTTCTAAAATTATTTCCAAAAAAAACTATTAAAACAAAAACCCAAATTCATGCAATCCGACGCTTGGCAATTCCTTCAAACTTATACACCCGCACGCATCGCCCGTGGGCGAGCTGGCCATAGTATTACCACCAGCGAACTCCTGAAATTTCAAGCCGACCATGCTCAAGCTCGTGATGCGGTGTATTCAGCATTAGCTATTCAGAAAATTACTAAAAATCTCGTGGAATTATTTGATTCACAGGCACTTATCCTAAAAAGTGAAATTAATAGTCGACCTCAGTATTTACAAAGACCAGATTTAGGAAGAACATTAAGTCAAAAGTCTAGAGAAGAATTAATGGCAGGAAACTGGTCAGAATCAGATATTTGCATTGTCGTTGCCGATGGACTTTCTGCCCAAGCGATAAATCAACATGCAACACCATTTTTGGAAAATCTTTTGCCAAGACTCAAAGAAATGAAATTGGAAATAGCCCCAATTTGTATTGTTGAACAAGGAAGAGTTGCCATAGCGGACGAAATCGGCTTTCTTTTGAAATCAGAAATCGTTGTAATTCTAATTGGCGAACGCCCGGGATTGACTTCACCCGATAGTATGGGTGCGTATATTACTTTTCACCCATTCGTAGGTATGACTGATGAAAGTCGCAATTGTGTATCAAATATTCGACCCGAAGGAATGAACTTTCAAATGGCTACAGATAAAATAATATATATTTTAACAGAAATAAAATCCAAAAAATTAAGTGGAGTAAACCTTAAAGATGAGTATAATACAAGCATTTTATTGGAATGAATGAGGTAGTACATTGTTTTAGAAATTTTTCAATAAGTTAAACAAGAATATTTTAGGTAGAAAAATTAATTATAAGCTATACATTTTACTTTAACCCACGACAACTATTTTTAAATTATTGCTCTTAGTTTTTTTATATAATTTAAAATGTGTCCGTATAACTTTTACCGCAAAAAGCCTTGTTTGAGTCACTATTTTTTATATTTTGTAAAGCGTTTTAATTCATGCAAATTTTTTTGACCTAACAAAGTGTCGGCTTTGTTAGGCTTTTCTATGCTCACATTTATGAGTTATAATACTTTTACTAATAAGTTTTTTGCTACCTCGTAACTAATAAAAGAATGAAGGTTTTCTCCAATTTTTATAGTTAAAGATTTATCGAAATCGTTGACTTCTATTACACTTATACTTACCCCCAAGCTTAATCCTATTTTGGCTAAATATTGCAAAAAATTGGTTGAATGTTGCGATACGCCCATCATAATAACGGTTTGATTTTCTCCAATATCCGAAAGATTTTTGTAGCCTAACTCTGGCATACGTCCATGACTATCGGGGATGGGGTCGCCGTGTGGATCACATTGAGGAAACCCTAAAAACTCGTCCAAACGTTGTACTAATTCATCCGAATTTATGTGTTCTAATTCTTCCGCTATTTCATGAACTTCATCCCAGTTGAAGCCTAATTTATTTACTAAAAAAACTTCCCAAAGTCGGTGTTTTCTAATGACTTGTAAAGCTAAATTTTCACCACTTTTAGTCAGTCGAACGCCTTGATATTTTTGATAGCTAACTAATTGCTTTTCAGATAATTTACGCAACATATCAGTTACTGAAGCTGCCTTTGTTTGCGTTACTTCAGCTACGGCATTCGTACTGATTTCGTTCTCTGTTTCGGCAGATAATTTATAAATAATTTTGAGATAGTTTTCTTCGGTAAATGAAATCATTTTGCTGGGAGATTAGGTTGTAGAGATTAGCTATTGGTTATTAGTTATTAGTTAATGGTAATACTTTGCACCCATAACTAACACCCCATAACTAATAACTAATGACTCAACACGCAAAGATATTATTTTTGTGTGACAAGTATAAATTTTAGACTAACCTAAAAAAATATTTTGGATTATCCTTATTAAAATATAAATTTGTTGTACACATTTTATCGCCAACGCTAAAGGTAATTATGTTTAATCAAGAAAACGAAACAAATCATTCATTACCAGAAGTTTACGCATCTATTCATGTTCCTAAAAATGGATCGTTTTGGCGAAAACTCTGGGCATTTACAGGGCCAGGATTAATGATTGCTGTGGGATACATGGATCCTGGAAATTGGGCAACTGACATAGCAGGAGGAGCGCAATTTGGTTATACACTAATTTCAGTCATTCTAATTTCCAATCTCTTTGCGATGTTGCTGCAACATTTGGCCTTAAAATTGGGAATTGCGATGGGACAAGATTTGGCCCAAGCCTGTCGAAGTTCTTATTCCAAACCCGTTTCTTTTGCTTTGTGGGTGTTATGTGAAATTGCGATTGCTGCCTGCGATTTGGCCGAAGTTATTGGTTCTGCCATTGCATTAAACCTTTTGTTTGGTCTTCCTCTGACGGTTGGCGTAATCATTACAGTGCTTGATGTATTAGTTTTGTTATATTTTCAAGGAAAAGGTTTTAGGGTCTTGGAAAGTATCGTTGCAGCATTAATATTTATGATATTTTGTTGTTTTACTTACGAAATAATTGTTTCACAACCCTCTATTTATCAGATATTTGGTAATATTTTACCTAAGCCAGCAATCGTTTCTAATCCAGCTATGTTGTACATTGCCATTGGTATTTTGGGAGCAACGGTTATGCCGCATAATTTGTATCTGCATTCAAGTATTGTACAAACTCGAAACTTTGAAAAAAATGATGTTGGAAAGCGTTCTGCTATCTTTTTTGCTACCATCGATTCTACGTTGTCTTTATCAATTGCCTTTTTTA
>JBBAKZ010000059.1:9001-11172 GCA_040403275.1 Arcicella sp.
GCCAGTTTTCATAATTCGGGCAATCAAAATGTGGCAGATATTAACGATGCTTATCATTTATTAGACCCCGTATTGGGTGTAAAATTTGCAGGAATTTTCTTTGCGGTTGCTTTATTAGCGGCTGGGCAAAACTCTACACTGACGGGCACTTTAGCGGGACAAATTGTAATGGAAGGTTTTTTAAATATTAAATTAAAACCTTGGATTAGAAGACTGATTACCAGATTAGTCGCCATTATACCAGCACTGATTGTAACTATTATTTATGGCGAAAAAGGCACGGGAGAATTACTTGTTTTGAGTCAAGTAATTTTATCGTTTCAATTAAGTTTTGCCGTGGTTCCTTTGGTGATTTTTACGAGTGATAAATCGAAAATGGGGAATTTTGCCAATTCTAAATCGCTAAAAATACTTTCTTGGGTCGTTGCCATTATCATCATAAGTTTAAATATTTATTTACTTTGGAATACATTCTTTAGTTAAATTTACTGAGTAATTTTCAAGGCGTAACGCTCAATTAACAATATTTAATTTCACAAGGCAACTGATTTTTTCCTTGAAAATTGATTGTTTAACATTAAACGTTTTGAAATATTTTAACAATCAAACATGAAAATATTAGACCCCAATGGACTTATTGATAACCTCTATAAATATGTCCAAACAAATATCGAAATTGCCAAAGTTGAAGTCCAAGAAAAAATTGAAGATACGGTTAAAAAAGTGGCTTTGGTAGTTGTTCTGGCAATTACAGGTATGATGTTTTTAATCTTTCTTTTAATTACTTTAGCTTTATTTCTGAATAAAATTTTGGAAAGCGATTACCTTGGTTTTGTGATTGTTACCGTACTTTTAGGAATAGTCTGCGTGATAACTTGTTTAAAAATTAAACCACATTTAGAGTCCCTCCAATCGGTTGAAAAATTGGAGGATTTCAGTTAATAAAAAGTTAATTGTCAGTAATTAATTTCCGAAAATAGGCTTAAGGATATCAAGCTATGAAATTCATAAATAATTTTTTCTATTAAAAAGGCAATTTTTGTACTTTTGAACTGTTTTTAGTTTATAAAACGATTAAAAATAAAGAATTTATGTTACCAACAGTAAGCCCAAAAAAGACCTCTGATCGTAAAATTGAATTACACAAAGAGGCACAAGCCTATAAGAAAACGATTGACGGTCAAGTAAATGACCTCAAATCTGAAGCCACTCGTATCGGCACAACCGCTTTGATCGTGGGAACGGCATTAGCGAGTGTTTACGTAGTTTTTAGCTTATTTACTTCTGATTCTGAACCAAAAAAGAAGAAAATAAAAGAAGTTGAAAACCCAAATTTACCCGTTGTGGTATCGAAGGAAAAAGGAACAGAATCTTGGTTAGTGTCCTCAATTAAGGGGTATATTATTGCATTTTTGATGGCGCTTGCCAAAGACAAAATTATGGAAGCAATGGCGATTTTAAAAGAAACTAATGACCCAAAAACTATTAAGTAAACTATACGAGCGGAAAGAAAAAGGTCAGAAATCTTTTGCCGTTTTGATCGACCCCGATAAGGTAAATCTCGACAACTTTTCAAATTTATTAAATCTCTGCATTCAATATAAGGCAGATTATATTTTTCTGGGCGGAAGTCTAATTACGGATTATGTGATGGACGAAGTGATTGCGAGAATCAAAGAATATAGCGATATTCCCGTAATTTTATTTCCAGGAAATAGCTTACATATTCATAATCAGGCAGATGCAATTTTATTGTTGTCCTTAATTTCAGGAAGAAATCCAGAGTTTTTGATTGGCCAACACGTGATTTCAGCACCGGTTTTACGTAAAAGTGGCATAGAAATTCTACCAACGGGTTATATGTTGATTGACAGTGGACGGCAAACCACGGTTTCGTATATTTCCAATACAACGCCCATTCCACACGATAAACCCGCCATAGCGGCTTGTACGGCTATGGCAGGGGAGATGTTAGGTTTGAAATTAACGTATTTAGATGCAGGTTCGGGAGCGATGAATCCAGTATCGCCCGAAATGATTGCTGCGGTTAGACAATCAGTTGATACGCCAATCTTCGTGGGAGGCGGAATTAATTCCATTAAAAAAGCAAAAAATGCCCTCTCCGCAGGTGCAGACGTAATTGTGGTAGGCAATGGAATTGAGGAAAATAT
>JBBAKZ010000060.1:0-11090 GCA_040403275.1 Arcicella sp.
TAACTCAATAATTAATGTTGATAAATATCAAAGAATGAACATCTTTTCGTGAAAATTATGTTTCACACAGTATATCCACATATACACAGTATAATAAAGATAGTAGTTTTCTTTTTTTTGAAAAATTTAAAAATAAAAAATAATGATTTATTATAATGTAATGTTGAAAAGTGTTTGGAAAGGATTTTTACTTTTCGGATTAATGATGTTGTCGTATGGCACTTTTGCACAAGGAATGGAGTTGGGAATGGAATATATGAAAGCGGGAGAATATGAAAAAGCAAAGTCCGTTTTTCAGAAATTAGCAAAAACCAAAGAGACTGTCAAGTTTATTCACAAACCATATTTGCAAACACTTATCAAATTGAAAGAATTTGATGAAGCTGAAAAGTTTGTCAAAAAGCAAATCAAAAATTCTGATGGTAATGCTAAGTACATTACTGATTATGCACGCCTTTTGGGAATCAATAATAAAAATGAGGAAGCTCATAAGCAATATGCCATCGCAATGGACAAGGTTAAGTTGGACGAGACAGCCATGATGGAATTGGTAAATGAGTTTTCAGAAAATCAACAATTTGATTTGGCTACCCAAACGATTGAAAAAGCTAGAGAGCAAAGTAAGTCACCCGAAAGGTTTGCTTTGCAATTGGCAAAGTTGTACCGCATTCAAGGCAAAATTCCTCAAATGATAGAAGAGTACTTAACGTTTGGATTATTAACTGAAAATCGAGAAATGATACAGTCAATCCTGCAAGATGAACTGAGAGACGAAAAGGAAATGGAGCAATTAGAGAAAATACTTTACACCGATGTTCAAAAATACCCAGACGAGGCTTATTATAGTGAAGTGCTGATTTGGCATTTAATTCAAAAGAAAGAATTTTATAAAGCTTTCGTACAGGCACGTGCATTGGATAGGCGCTACCGCAAAGAGGGAATTCAAGTGACAGATTTAGGATTTTTAGCCCAACAAAATAAAGATTACGTAAACTCAGGGAAGATTTTTGAATATTTAGTGAAAGAATATCCCAGAAGTCAAAATTATCCACTTTGGCGACGAATGTTGATAAATGCGAAGGAGGAAGTGATAAAAAGTGTGTTTCCTATCAACACGGACGATATTAGATTGTTGATAAATGAATACACTAAAATGTTAGCGGAATTAGGGACAAATCAGAAAACGCTTGAAGCCGTGAGAAGTAAAGGACTTTTATACGCCTTTTATTTGAATGAAAAAGATACCGCCATTGTCGTTTTGGAAAATGCCATCAAATTGGCCAACGGTGACCAACAATTTATAGACCGTTGTAAATTGGATTTAGGAGATGTCTATTTACTAAAATCGGAACCGTGGGAAGCTACGTTGATTTATTCGCAAGTAGAAAAATCGGAAAAGGATAGTCCACTCGGATATGATGCGAAATTAAGAAATGCCAGATTGGCTTATTTTCGAGGAGATTTTGAATTATCCAAAGAGGTGTTGGATATATTGAAACAAGCAACCACCAGAGAAATTGCAAATGATGCGATGGAATTGAGTTTGTTAATCATGGAAAATACGGGAGCTGATAGCACAGAGAAAGCGATGAAAGCCTATTCAAATGTGGAATTATTACTTTTTCAACACCGAAATGAAGAAGCGATTGCGGGTTTGAATACGATGGAAAAAACTTTTAAAGGCGATCCATTAGAAGATGAGATTATTTATTTACGTGCCATGACGTATTTAAAACAAGGAGATACTGAAAAAGGAGTAAAAGATTTGGAAATAATTATTCAAAAATTTCCTGTTGAATTGAAAGGGGATGATGCGACTTATAATTTGGCAAAAACGTATCAAGAAAAACTAAATCAGCCCGCAAAAGCGATGAAATTATACCAAGAGTTATTAACAAAATATCCTGGAAGTATCTACGGAGCTGATGCCAGAAAAAGATTTAGAAATTTAAGAGGCGATACAATAAATTAATTGTTATTTTCGTAAGTATGTCAAACCGCAGGTTTTTAAAACTTGCGGTTTTTTTTGTAAATAATATTAATACTTCCCCTTCAAATTGATGATAAAAATTTACTTGTAAAAACTCAAATCGACCACGTCGAAAGCATCCACTTTCAAGAAATTTTATCCACATGAAGACTAAACTAATGTTTTTATTCATAATTTTGTTTCCGATTGACCATTCATATTGCCAGCAGAGCAATAGAAAAATCAATTTTGCTTGTAATTATTTTGGTAGAAATATCTCTCCTCAAGAAATTTGTCCACAAATGCAAGGCTTCGTTTCGGATAGTCATGCCGAACAAGTAATTAGACAATTTGCCAAGAAAATGGGACAAGTGAGTTCCAAATTTAAGGTTATGCAATGTTCAAATACCGATAACTGTTTTGCGACCGTAATTGAAGGTCAACCGTTTATTATTTATGATAAAGCCTTTTTAAGTAGAGTAGAGGAGACAACGCATACAGACTGGGGTGCTATTTCAATATTAGCCCATGAAATTGGACACCATGCTAATTTTCACACCATTGATGGAACGGGAAGTCGTCCCGAAAAAGAATTAGAAGCTGATTACTTTTCTGGATTTTGGTTACACGAAATGGGTGCGAATCTTTCTCAATCTCAAGAAGCTATGAAACATTTTCAGGGCGAATTTATTACTTCCACGCATCCTCCGCAATCGCAAAGATTAGTAGCAATTCAAAAAGGATGGAGCGAGGCTGAAAATATGCACCCCAGAATTTCAGCAATTCCTCAAAAAAACCAAACCAGACCTATTCAACCAGAAGCAAACAGAATTCCAGAGACAAGTCGAACGGAGGAAAGAAGAGTAACCATTAAAAATGACACGAGATATCCACAAAGGAAAGGCCCGGTTGTGGAAAGGAATAATGATTTAGGTATAACCACGACATCTGTTTCAAGAACAGGCTGCGTTGCAGGAGACTGTACAAACGGGAATGGGATTTACATCCATACAACCCAAGGAAGCTATAAAGGACAGTGGAGAAACGGAAAAAGAGATGGTTTTGGAACCCATTACTATGCCAGTGGGCAAAAGATGTACGTTGGTGAATATGTGCTTGGAAGAAGATATGGAAGTGGAATTTATTATTTTCCGAGTGGAGAACGATTCGAAGGGAGATTCATGGATGATAAACCCACTAATAATGGAAATTATATTATGAATGAAAACGAAGAAAGAGACGAAGTAAATTTAACCTACCTATTCTCCGATGGACGGAAAGAAATTATCAAAATTAAAAACGAAGAAGAAAATTAATAGGAAGCCCAAAGAAATTTGGGCTTTTTTATTGATACAAAATAAAATAATTCTGGTTCAATACTATCTCAATTCAAGGAAACGTATTTATATTTGTTGAAAAGATTTAGAATAAAAAAAACTAAAAATTGTATTTTTAAAAGATAAAACTAATAAATAATTATAAGGCCATTTTATGAAGAATAATCCCCAAATAACCCGAGTGTTTGATTTACTGCCAAATTGTGTTTTAACCGTAAATAAAAATGACGTTTTTGTGAATAAAGTGAATGGCGAGTGGAAAAGATATAATGCCAGCGAAGTCATCGAAATTATAAACAACGTTAGTTTAGGCTTGATGAAATTGGGTGTGAAAAAAGATGATAAAATTGCCATCATATCTCCCAATCGCCCAGAATGGAATTTTGTTGAATTAGGGATACAACAATTGGGAGCTGTTTCAGTGCCAATGTATCCTACCATTACGATAGAGGACTATAAATACATTTTCACAGATGCGGAGGTAAAATTTATCTTTGTTTCAGGCAAGGATTTATTAGCTAAAGTTGAAGAAGCAACAAAAACGCTGGAAGGAATTCAAGGCATTTATACTTTCGATAAAGTGGAAGGAGCAAAACATTGGACGGAAGTAACTGATGTTGCAAAAGGAGAAGATAAAGGTCAATTAGAGCCTTTCAAAGCAGCCGTTGAACCAGAAGATTTATTAACCCTTATATATACTTCGGGAACTACTGGACAACCCAAAGGCGTAATGCTTACCCATCATAACATCATTTCAAATATTGATGGCATTGTTACGGCAGAATCGTTACCCTTACGTTCGGACGAAAGTGCTTTAAGTTTTTTACCGCTTTGCCATATCTACGAACGGACGGACATCTATGTATATATGTACTATGGCGTTTCGGTTTATTATGCTGAGAGTATGGAAACCATTGCGGATAATTTAAAAGAAATAAATCCGCACGTTTTTGCAACTGTTCCTCGCCTTTTGGAAAAAGTTTATGATAAAATTGTAGCAAAAGGATACGAATTATCAGGAATTAAAAAACAATTATTTTTCTGGGCATTAAATTTAGGACTAAAATACGATCCAATGAAGCCGATGGGCTGGTGGTATGATACACAATTGAAAATTGCTAGGAAGCTAATTTTCAGTAAATGGCAAGAAGCATTGGGTGGTAACATCAAACTCATTGCCTCTGGTTCGGCAGCGCTTCAGCCAAGACTTTCGAGAATATTCTGGGCAGCAGGAATCCCCATTGTAGAAGGTTATGGCTTAACTGAAACTTCACCCGTAATTTCAAGTAGTCTCTTGCATGATTTTAGAGTAGGATGTGTAGGAACCGTCTTACCAAATGTTGAACTAAAAATTGCGGAAGATGGTGAGATTTGTGTAAAAGGACCTTCCATTATGAAAGGTTACTACAAAAAACCACAAGCCACAGCGGAGGCAATCGACTCGGAAGGATGGTTCCATACGGGAGATATCGGTGAATTATCAGAAGGAAAATATTTAAAAATAACTGACCGTAAAAAGGAAATTTTTAAAACATCGGGTGGAAAATATGTGGCGCCACAATTAGTAGAAAATAAATTAAAGGAATCAGTATTGATTGAACAAGCCATTGTAGTGGGAGAGGGACAGAAGTTTCCTTCGGCTTTATTAATTCCAGATTTTAATGCCTTGAAAGAATGGTGTACAAGAAATGGCGTGGATTATTTGGATGATTCACAAATTATTAAAAATGAAAAAGTTAAAAACAAATTTAACGAAGAAGTAAAAGGCCTAATGAAAGAAATAGCCCAATATGAACAAGTTAAAAAAGTAGAATTACTACCAAAACTTTTCACAATTGATAGTGGAGAATTAACACCAACCTTAAAATTGAAAAGAAAAATTATACAAGGAAAATATAAGGAATTGATTGAAGGAATGTATCAGTAGAATTTAAAAACCCTCTAAATCTTAAATTTAGAGGGTTTTTAATGATGTGAAGTAAAAGTTAAAATTAGTTTATGTTTGAATAGGTTGTAATAGCGTAAATAATAACGAGTTCCAATACTATTGCCCAACACCTAAATCCTAATCCCTACTTACGATAATAAATATTTTTTAAACTCAGCAAATTCCTTACTCATCGGAATGGCAATTTTTTCTTTCGATAACAAAGCGGATAAACGTTCTGGAACATCAACCTTCGTTGCTAAGGTTACTTCAACGACATCCAAAAATTTGGCATAATGAGCCGTTGAAAGGACAACGCCAGCCACTTCCTCATTCAAAGTATTCGTGTAAGATTTTAAGCCTAAATACGCCACCGCAGTATGAGGACACATCACGTAACCTGTGCGTTCATAGACCTCCTTCATGGCTTTGCGAGTATCTACATCATCACTAAAATCTCCCGTAATTTGTGTAATTACTTGCTCGTAGGAATCTCCCGCCAATAATCGCATGCGAATAAAATTGGATGGATTGCCCACGTCCATGGCATTTGAAATAGTTTCTTTTGAAGGAATGGGCTCATATTTACCGTTTTCCAAATAAATCGGAACCACGTTGTTTACATTGGTTGCTGCCACAAACATTTTCACGGGTAAACCCATTCGCTTAGCAATTAATCCTGCCGATAAATTCCCGAAATTTCCACTCGGAACGCAAAATACCACAGGTTTGGTATTCCTTTGGCGTTTCAATTCGGCAAAAGCATTAAAATAATAAAACGATTGGGGAATTAAACGGCTGATATTAATTGAATTTGCTGATGCTAAATTGAATTTTGAAGATAATTCTTTGTCCAAAAATGCTAATTTCACCAAAGCCTGACAATCATCAAAAGTACCATCAACTTCCAAAGCCGTTACATTCTCGCCCAAAGTAGTCAATTGCTTTTCTTGAATATCCGAAACTTTTCCAGTGGGGTACAAAATAGTAACCTTGATTCCAGGTGTTTTGTAAAAACCTTGAGCAACCGCTCCGCCCGTATCGCCCGAAGTTGCAACGAGAATGTGAATTTCTTTTTGTGATTTTTGTAAGAAAAATGACATCAAAGAAGCCATAAATCTTGCGCCAAAATCCTTGAAAGCCATTGAAGGTCCGTGGAATAATTCCAAAATATACGTGTTTTCTTCAATTTCAACCAATGGAGCATCGAAATTAATGGCTCGTTCGACAATCATTTTCAAATCATCATCCGAAATATCATCACTTAATAATGCCTTAGATACTTCAAAAGCAATATCAGTAATCGACATTTTGTCAATATTCTCAAAAAAAGAAACTGGCAAAATCGGAATGACATGAGGCATATACAAACCATTGTCGGGCGGCAATCCTCTAAAAACTGCCTCTTCCAACGAAACATCAGGACTTTGATGATTGGTGCTATAAAGTATCATAAAATTCAAACTTGGAATTGTATTCCGTAGCTATTTGCGATTTAACAATAAATCCACTAATTTAATACCACAAAAATAAGTCAAATACACTAATAATTCTAAAAACTACGATGTTCAAAAAAATCAAATTCTATCTACGAGATTACTTCGCCTTCAGTCAGACCGAAATCAAAGGCTTTATGTTTATGATTTTCTTAATTGTGGTCTTGATTATTTCAGTTTTCATTTTCGATTTTCTTCCGGATAATCCCCAAACTTCTAAAACCATTGACCCCAAACGGGTGGAGGAATTAATGGCAAAAATAGAAGTGAAAGAATCCGACAAAAAAGAGGCTTTTCAAGACCGTTATACTAATAAATATGAAAAGTACGATTCAGAAAATTTTCCATCAAAATCCGTTAAATTATCTCCATTCGACCCAAATCAAGCGTCTGAAGCACAATTAGAAGAATTGGGAATCGCAAAGTGGATGGCAAAACGTATTATTAATTACCGAACTAAAGGAGGACAATTTCGTAAAAAGGAAGACTTACAAAGAATTTATGATTTCCCAACTGACCTTTATACAAAATTAGAACCCTATATTGTCCTTCCCGAAAAAACAACTAATGGCGAATTTACTTCATTTCCAAAAACCGAAGGAAATGCTGAAATAAAAACAGCAGCGACGGGCTTCACCAAAGAATCTTTCAAGCCAGTAGTTTTTGATTTGAATCGTGCCGATACCAATGATTTGAAAAGATTGAAAGGAATTGGTTCAAAATTATCCGCCCGAATTATTAAATACCGAGATATGGTTGGTGGTTTTTATTCAGAAAATCAAGTAAAAGAAGTTTTTGGCTTAGATTCAATCGTAGTGGACGAGATATTAAAATACGCAACCATAACAAATCCTTCGCTCAAAAAAATAAAAATTAACGAAGTAACCGCCGAGGAATTTAAGCACGTTTACATTCGTCCCTACGTGGCAAAGTCTATCATTGCCTACCGACAACAACACGGCAATTTTACCTCAAAAAAAGATTTTGAACCCATCAAATTATTAGATGCCAAAACATTGGACAAGCTATTTCCTTATTTTGAATTGTAAAATTTTAAAATTCTAACTTCAATCATCGACCTTTTCATTGATTAGGTGCCTTTGTAAAATTTTCATACAATTTGAGTAATTTTGCATTAAACAAAACCCTTCATCAAATGTCAACAGGATTTTTTAACGTACCGAAACCTCAAAACGAGCCAATTAATTCTTACGCACCTAACACGCCTCAACGGGAAGCGCTGAAAGTTAAATTGGCAGAAATGCGCAGTCAAATCGCTAATGTACCGATGTACATTGGTTCGGAGGAAGTAAAAACTGATCATTTAAAACCGCTCACTTGTCCGCACGACCATCAACATATTCTTGGATACTATCACGAAGGCGATGATTCGCACGTAAATCAAGCCATCGAATCGGCGCTTAAAGCTCGTGAACAATGGGCAAATTTACCTTGGGAAAATAGGGTTTCTATTTTTCTAAAAGCAGCTGATTTATCTGCGACAAAATATCGGATGGACTTGAATGCTTCCACGATGTTGGGACAATCAAAAAATGCGTATCAAGCAGAAATTGATTCCGCTTGCGAATGGATAGATTTTTTGAGATTCAATGCTCATTTTGCCGCTCAGATTTACGCCCAACAACCCGAATCATCGGATGGCGTTTGGAATCGCCTCGAATATCGTCCATTAGAAGGATTTGTATTTGCCATAACGCCTTTCACTTTTACTGCGATTGCTGGAAATTTGCCCGCCTCAGCCGCATTGATGGGAAATGTTGTGGTATGGAAACCATCACCTCAACAAATTTTCTCAGCAAATATTTTGATGAGAATCTTAAAAGAAGCAGGTTTACCAGATGGCGTAATCAATTTAATATACACCGATGGACCTATGACGGGTGATATTGTTTTCAAGCATCCTCAGTTTGCGGGCGTTCATTTTACGGGAAGTACAAAGGTTTTTCAACATATTTGGACAACCATTGGCGTTAATATTCATCTTTATAAATCATACCCAAGAATTGTGGGAGAAACAGGTGGAAAAGATTTTATTGTGGCGCATAAATCGGCCGACCCAAAAGCGCTTGCCGTGGGTTTGGTAAGAGGAGCTTTTGAATATCAAGGACAAAAATGTTCGGCGGCTTCACGTGCCTACATACCACAAAATCTTTGGGAAGAAACTGCTGGCTATGTAAAAGCATTTTTGCAGGAGATAAATATGGGCGGAGTAGAAGAATTCTCCAATTTCGTAAATGCTGTAATTGATGAAAAAGCCTTTGATAAAATCGCCAATTATGTTGAAGAAGCTAAACATTCGGAAAAAGCGGAGGTTTTTGCGGGTGGAAATTACGATAAATCAAAAGGATATTTTATCGAACCAACCATCATTCTGACGCAAGACCCGTACTACAAAACGATGTGCGAAGAAATTTTCGGACCAGTTTTGACAATTTATGTTTACGACGAAAATAAGTACGAAGAAACCTTAGACATCGTAAATTCAACTTCTGAATATGCTTTGACGGGTGCCGTTTTTGCCCAAGACCGATATGCTTTGGATATGGCCAATAAAAAACTGGTCAATGCTGCTGGTAATTTTTATATAAATGATAAACCAACGGGAGCAGTGGTAGGACAGCAACCTTTCGGAGGAGCAAGGGCATCGGGTACAAATGACAAAGCTGGTTCGATGTTAAATCTTTTGCGTTGGGTTTCTCCAAGAACCATCAAAGAAACATTAGTATCGCCAGTTGATTATAAGTATCCATTTTTATCGGAATAGTATTATTAAAAAAGCCCCACATCAATCTGATTTAGGGCTTTTCTCTTTTTAAATCCTAATTCTTACCCGACCACTCCATAAAATCCTGGGAAACTTTATCTCCTTGATAAATCTTATCAATCACCTTCCCGAAATATTCTTTTTCAATTCACGAAATCAATGCAAAAATATTAAGGTGAGTAAAATTGCTTTTTTCATGCTTTTGGGATAAGTTTGACATTCATAACAAAACAAAGAATTTGAATCTTGAAAGACAAATTGTTTAACATCTTTTAAGAAAATTGTATTATGGAAAACAAAAATTTCAAAGCCCTTCAAATTACAGAAAATGTCGAAAAACAGTATTCAAGGGAAATAATTCAACGTCAAATATCAGATTTACCATTGGGTGAAGTCTTAGTTCGAGTACATTACTCCGCTCTAAATTATAAAGATGCCTTATCCTCAATTGGTAATAAAGGCGTTACTCGCAATTATCCACACACGCCAGGCATTGATGCCGCAGGAATTGTAGAAGCGAGCGAATCATCTGATTTTAACGTGGGCGATGAAGTTATCGTTACGAGTTATGATTTGGGTATGAATACTTCAGGTGGATTAGCTGAGTATATTCGTGTGTCTGCTCGCTGGGTGGTGGCTCTGCCTACGGGTTTGTCAATGCGTGAAGCAATGATTAATGGAACGGCTGGTTTCACGGCAGCCATGTGTATAAATGCTTTGATTGGAAACGGTTTGTCTCCCGAAAAAGGAAAAGTATTAGTAACGGGTTCAACGGGCGGTGTGGGAATTTTGGCCCTTGCGATGTTGAAAAAATTAGGTTTTGAGATTACAGCCCTTACAGGAAAACCCGAGGCTCATGAATTTTTAACAAAAGTTGGCGCCAGTGAAATTATATCAAGAGAAGCTTTGGATGATAAATCAGGTCGCCCAATGTTAAAATCTGTTTATGCAGGTGTGATAGATACTGTGGGAGGAAACATTTTAGCAACGGCAATCAAATCATTAAATTATGGCGGGGCAGCGGCAATTTGTGGCTTAGTGGCTTCTTCAGATTTACCAACATCAGTCTTGCCTTTTATTCTTCGTGGAAATTCTCTATTCGGAATAGATTCAGCCGAATGTCCGATGCCTTTGCGGAAATACATTTGGCAAAAATTAGCCACAGATTACAAACCCCTTGATTTAGATTTATTGGCGACAGAAATTAGCCTTGAGGAGGTTCCAGAAAAATTGGATTTAATGTTGAAAGGTGGAGCTCTGGGTAAATATTTGGTGAAGGTAAGATAGAAAAAGATTAACATCCAAGCTAAGAATACCTTAAGCACATTCGAAAAATCATAATTCTATAATTTTGGTTGTGTAAGAAACGAGAATCTGTGCACCTTTAACTTAAATAACAGAATTTATTTGAGCCATTAAATATGGTTACTATCAAAATTTGTAAAAATTTGTTTATAATCACCAATTTTTTACAAACAAATTAATGACTTTTATGTTTTGTTATCATCTTGATTATGAAGTTATTAAGATGATAATTATATTTGTGAAAATATTGTAATGCATTATTCATAACCAC
>JBBAKZ010000061.1:0-311 GCA_040403275.1 Arcicella sp.
GCCTCTTGAGATTCGTGAATATCTGTAACCGTTGGAAGGTCATAATAATCGCCAACTTCCTTCAAAATTTCTAAGGCCGTGATATCGCCAATACCCGTAAAAGAGTCTAATTTCGTACGATTAGCCTTCCGATACGAGCCTTTAAAAATATACGGAATCCCGAATTGGTCGGTGATTCCTTTAATTTTTTCGGCAATTTCAAAAGCCAAATCACGGTTTTCAATTGCACAACTTCCTGCCATGAGGAAGAAATTATTTTTGTCTGTGTTTTTTAGTTTTGGGATATTCATCTTTTAGGGATTAAGGGTTAG
>JBBAKZ010000061.1:321-6289 GCA_040403275.1 Arcicella sp.
GAGGTTTGTGGTGGAAGACTTTATTCCTTCAATACTAACAACTAAAACTTAAAACCACTTTCTATATAAAATTAACCTCCGTACTCAAAGAAATTCCAAATTTCTTCAACACAGAAGCCTGTACTTTTGCTGATAACGCTTTGATTTGTTCGCCCGTTCCACCGCCATAATTGACTAAAACCAAGGCTTGTCGTGCGTGAACACCTATTTGTCCATCTCTAAATCCTTTCCAACCTGCCTGTTCAATAAGCCAACCGGCGGGAACTTTTACCGTGGTTTCGTTGATTGGATAGCTTGGCATATTGTCAAATTTTGCTTTTAAATCCTCGTATTGAGTCTTCGGAATTTCTGGATTTTTGAAGAAACTGCCTGAATTTCCAATTTCGGCTGGGTCGGGCAATTTGCTTTTTCGGATACTAACAACAGCATCACTTACGGCTTTGATACTGAGATGTTGGATATTCATTTCTTCCAAAGTTTTCTGAATATCGCCGTAAGCAACTTTATAAATGGGCACTTTATTCAATTTAAACGTTACCGAAATAATCACGTATTTTCCTTTGAATTGATGCTTGAAAACACTTTCACGGTAACCAAAATGACAATCATTTAACTTAAAGGTCACTATTTCTAAGGTCTCGAGATTAAGCGCCTGTAATTCTTCAAAAATGTCTTTTATTTCAACGCCATAAGCGCCAATATTTTGCATGGGCGCCGCTCCAACCGTTCCTGGAATGAGCGAAAGATTTTCCATGCCAGCATATTCATTTTCAACACAATACATCGCCAATTCGTGCCAAATTTCGCCCGCACCCGCTTGTATGTGTATATGTGCATCGTCTTCAAAAACTTTATGAATACCTTTCAGATTAATTTTTATAACTAATCCCTTATAATTTTTTGTGAGTAAAATATTACTTCCACCACCCAAAAAAAATTTATCAATCGTTTGAAAATCAGGATTTTGAAGAATAGATTTAAGTTCTTCAACCGATCGAATTTCTACGAAAAAACGAGCCGTAGCTTCTAATCCGAATGTATTATAGGGTTTTAGGGAAACGTTTTGCTGTATGGTCATATTTTCATTTGTGATTGCGAGAAGGCTGATTTAGTGATTATTTTCGTCCCATAATCACTAAATCACCATTCTCTCAATCAATAAATTAGCAAACGCAAAGTTACAATTAGCAAAGGGTATTTCAAGTATTTAACAAAAATTGTATCTTTGGCAGATGGTTATTAGTTATTGGTAAATTGTTATTAGGAATAAAAAAAACACAGACAAGAAACCAATTACTATTCACTAATAACCTTAACTAAATATAATCTTATGCAAAAATATAATCCTTTGATTTTAATCATTTTATGGTTTTTTGCCAGTGCTTGTGTCTCAACGACGGGCATTAATAGTGGCAATGGTTCGGGGTCAACTACTTCTTCGGGTGGTTCTTCAACTACTCAAAAGAATGAAAAGGCTTATGAAGAAGATTTATCACTTTATCGTCCAAAGTTTAAATCAGCTAATGAATCCGCAACACAATCCTCTGAATCACAACCTATTCAGGCTTCAAAAACTGCTTTTTCAGATTCTCCGCTTCATGTAAATAAAAAACTTGATGCCATTTTGGATACGATTGCGATGCGAAATAAAAGCGTGAAATTTACCAATGGGTTTCGCATCCAGATTTACGTTGGAAACGACCGCAAATCTGCCGATGACGCCAAGATTTATACCTACCAAAAGTATCCGGAAATTTATCCGTATTTGAGTTATCAACAACCGATTTACAAAGTCAAGATTGGTGATTTTTTAAATAGAATGGATGCGGAGAGGTATTATTTGGATATTAAAGATTTATATCCTTCCGCTATGATTTTGCCCGATCGAGTAGAAATCAAAAAGGGAATTTTGGTAAAATAGATGTGTGATATTTTTACAGAATCTTTATAAATTTTTACTAACTCACGATTCTGGAGAATCGTCGTTCATTTTAAAACCTATGCTTTATAAAACCGCTATTTCAGTCTTATTTCTATGGCTTCTTTTTACTCAAAAAGGTATCTCACAAGCAAATTTTGCCCTAAGAATTGACTCTTTGATTGAGGCAAATACCAATCGTTATTTTAACGGAATTATCTTGGTTACGCAAAATGACAAAGTGGTATATTCAAAAGTAAAAGGATTTGCTAATTTAGAGAGAAAAATGCCATTAGCCATTGATAATCAATTCATTATCGGCTCGATTAGTAAACAAATGACAGCGGTTGCGGTACTTCGAGCAGTTGACAAAGGACGCATTGACCTTCACATTCCTGTGAAAAAATATCTACCAAATATGGCACAAACTTGGTTAGATTCTGTCACGGTTCACCAATTATTAAATCATACTTCGGGCGTTACAGATTGGAACAAACCCTTAAAATTCAAGCCTTCAAGCAATTTTTCTTATTCTAATATTGGCTATGAATTATTGGCTAAAATTGCTGAAAATGTTTCAAAGAAATCTTACGCAACCCTTACGAATGAAATCTTTAAAATTTGTAAGATGAAACATTCCATGAGTCCAAAATTGCATCAGCATAAATCGTTAGTAAACAGTTATGTGGAGGATTCGACGGGTAAAATAAAACTGGTAGAAGGACTTCTGATTGACCTCGGAATACCGTCAGGAGGTATGATTTCAACGGCTGGCGATTTACTTTTATGGAATAAAAATCTACACGGAGGAAAATTATTAAGCTCAAAAAGTTATCACATGATGACCACCCCATCTTCCCAAAGAGAACATTTTATTTTTGGAAAAGTTGATTATGGATATGGTCTACAAATTGACCCTAAGGGAAAAACCTTAGAAATTGGTCACAGTGGATACGCAACGGGTTTTGCTTCCTTAAATTTCTACTATCCAGAAACCAAAACCAGCCTTATCATTTTAGAAAACATTGCGTGGGATGCCGATAATTTTAAGGATACTTTTAAACATCACGTGGACATTCGGGCGATTGTTGGGGGTGGGAAATGAAATGACATGTGCATAAAGAATTTTTAATTGTATTTTTGTTATCAGATAATTGAACGGAACCCAATAATAAAGGATTAATTAAAGAAAATATAAAACAATCTTACCCCAAAATAACAAATCAATTCAACATGCAAAAAATTAAAGTAGGTGTCGTTGGCACAGGATTTATTGGACCCGCCCATATTGAGGCCTTACGTCGTCTTCCAAATATTGAAGTAACTGCTCTTTGTGAAGTAACTATTGAATTAGCAACCGCTAAAGCTGCCCAATTGGGTATCGAGCGTCCTTGTACATTTGACCAATTATTGGCAATGGAAGACATTGTTTGTGTGCATATTTGTACGCCAAACTTTCTCCATTATTCACAGTCAAAAGCGGCTTTATTAGCGGGGAAACACGTTGTTTGTGAAAAACCTTTGGCAAAAGACCTTCACGAAGCCGAAGAATTAGTGGCAATTGCCAAAGAAACGGGTTTGGTTAATGCTGTTCACTTCAACTTGAGATATTATCCATTGGTTCGTCAAATGAAAACGATGCGTGAAAAAGGCGACTTAGGCGATGTTTATTCCATTATTGGCTCGTATTTGCAAGATTGGCTTTTTTATAATACCGATTACAACTGGCGTTTAGAGCCAGACAAATCTGGAGATTCTCGTGCCATTGCGGATATTGGCTCGCACTTAATGGACGTTATCGAATACATTACAGGTTTGAAAACGACGGAAGTTTTGGCCGATTTCAATACCATTCATAAAACTCGTAAAAAGCCTTTGAAACCAGTAGAAACGTATTCTGGCAAAATGTTACAACCAGAAGATTATGCCGATGTGCCGATTACTACCGAAGATACCGCTAACGTTTTATTGCGTTTTGATAATGGAAATAAAGGTTTAGTAACGGTTTCACAAGTTTCGGCAGGACGTAAAAATCAGTTAAAATTAGAGATTTCGGGTTCAAATAAAACGTTTGCCTTCAATTCAGAAGCTCCTAATGAAATTTGGATTGGAAATCGTGATGGCTACAATCAATCATTAATGCGTGACCCATCATTGGCCTATCGAGAAGCGAGTGCTATCATGAGTTTCCCAGGAGGACACAACGAAGGCTTCCCTGATACGTCAAAACAATTATTCAAAGAAGTTTATGCAGCCATAATAGAAGGAAAAATGCCAGAAAACGCTCCATTCCCAACTTTTGCGGATGGTTACAGAGAATTATTAATTTGCGAAAGAATTTTAGACTCCCATAGAAGTCAGGCTTGGGTAAAAGTTTAGGGTTTTAATTGTGAATTAGTGAGTTGTGAATTGTGAGTAGCAAAACGTACCCAAATTCCAACTCACCTATTATCTACCAATTATTAAATATGAACAATTCTACTCCCCAAAAAACTCAAGAGGAATTTGCCGAAATGTTGTTTCAAAGAATTAAATCCTTTGGTTTAAGGTGCAGTCCTGTTTGTGATAATTTATTTCAAAAAAGCCTTTCGGCTAAAAATATTGCAGGACAACTCGTTCGTTCTTCCGCATCATCTGTTGCAAATTATCGTGCTGCACGACGGGCAAGGAGTAGTAAAGAGTTTTTTGCGAAATTAAGTATTGTAATCGAAGAATTAGATGAAAGTATATTCTGGTTAGAATACTCAATTGATGCAAACTTTCATCAAGAATCCAAATTGAAAAATTTAATTGATGAAGGAAATGAATTATTAAAGATTTTATCAAAATCAAGAAAAACAGTAGGTGATTCACTCCAAAAAACAATAAAATCATGAACCCGTGATTTGTGCATGTACTGAAAAACTCACAACTCACTAAATCACAACTCACAAATAAAAACACATGAAAACAATCAAAGGTCCCGCTATATTTTTAGCCCAATTTTTAGATGACAAAGCACCTTTTAACACCTTGGATTCCATTACGGATTGGGTTTCGGGTTTAGGGTATAAAGGTATTCAAATCCCCACTTGGGACTCACGTGCCATTGACCTTGAAAAAGCGGCAACTTCAAAAACTTACTCTGATGAACTCACGGGAAAATTAGCCGCTAAAGGATTACAAATCACGGAATTATCAACGCATTTGCAAGGACAATTAGTGGCAGTAAATCCTGCCTACGATGCTGGATTTGATGGTTTTGCTCCCGATTCTGTCAAAGGAAATCCAAAAGCACGTACCGAATGGGCGGTTCAACAATTGAAATGGGCGGCACAAGCTTCTCAGAATCTTGGTTTAAAATCCCATGCTACTTTTTCGGGTTCATTGCTTTGGCACACGATGTATCCTTGGCCTCAACGTCCACAAGGTTTAGTCGATATGGGTTTCACTGAATTGGCTAATCGTTGGTTGCCAATTTTAAATCATTTTGATGAACATGGCGTAGATGTTTGCTACGAAATTCACCCTGGCGAAGATTTGCACGACGGCGAAACGTATGAGATGTTTTTGGAGAAAGTAAACAACCATTCACGTGCTTGTTTATTGTACGACCCATCCCATTTTGTATTGCAATGTCTTGATTATCTGCAATATATAGATTTTTATCACGAAAGAATTAGAGCATTTCACGTAAAAGATGCAGAGTTTAATCCAACAGGAAAACAAGGCGTTTACGGTGGTTATCAGTCCTGGGTAAATCGTGCGGGACGTTTCCGTTCTTTGGGCGATGGACAAGTAGATTTTGCTTCAATTTTCTCTAAATTAACGCAATACGGTTTCGACGGTTGGGCAGTTTTGGAATGGGAATGTGCTTTAAAAGACCCCGTTCAAGGAGCCGAAGAAGGAGCGCCATTTATTGCTTCTCACATTATTCAAGCGACATCAAAAGTATTTGATGATTTTGCGGGCGGTGGTGCCGATTTGAAATTGAATAAGCGGATTTTGGAGCTGTAAGGGAGGAAAGAGAAATGGAGACGGGAGAAATGAGAAAAAAGTCGTAGAAACTTC
>JBBAKZ010000061.1:6299-11074 GCA_040403275.1 Arcicella sp.
CTAAACAAAATTTGAATATGGGCAGAAATTGCTCCCATTAATCCAAAGTGCATTCTCAAAACTTCGTAACGATCTAATAATGAACGTTTTAATTGTTTGTTTGAAATTCCACCGGTTAAATATTTTGCCACCACAAAATCCAAATATTTTACTTCTCTCGCTCGTTTCAAACAGGCAATTTCCCAAGCTACATCAGCGCTTAAATTGTTTTCCATGTACAAAGGAGCGATGGATTTTCGGGCAATAAAGGCTTGGTGACAAACCAACATTCCTAATTTCATATCTCGCCATTTCAACTCTTTTGGCAAACGGTGAGGCGTGATTTCTGAACGTAATCCTTGAATATTTCCATCATCATCAACGAAAAAAGTATCTCCGTAAAGCACGTCGGTTTTATCAGAAATGGATTTATAAATTTTCTCAACTGCCTGATTATCATTAATTTCATCCCCCGCATTCATAAACCACACAAAGTCTCCCGTAGCATTTTTAAGCCCTTTATTCATGGCATCATACAATCCTTTGTCAGGTTCAGAGATAAGTTTATTAACTCTACTTTTATAGTTTTCTGCAATAGCCAAGGTACCATCTTTTGACTTTCCGTCAATGATGATATATTCAAAATTTTGGTCAGTCTGTGCCAAAATACTTTGAATGGTACGCTCTAAAAATGGTTCGGCGTTGTAGGTGATTGTGATGATGGAGAGTTGCATAAAATGGCTTCTGGGTTATGAGTTTATGAGTTAAAAGTTTATGAGTAAGAGAAGGAAATACTCATTCACTCTTAACTCATAGACTTATAAACTTTTTTATATTTTTCAGCCACCACGTTTTCAGCATAATTGTCCAAAACTTTTTGCCTTGAGTGCTTCACAAGTTCTTGATAATCAGCCTCAAACAGTGTCCAATAAATTCCTTTGGCAAGGTCTTCGGCTGATTTGTATTGGGCTAAATAACCGTTGGTTTTATGGTCAATCATTTCTGGAATTCCCCCAACAATAAAACCTACCACGGGCGTGCCGCAAGCCATAGATTCCATGATGGTATTGGGCAAATTATCTTCAATGGATGGACTTACAAATACCGATGCGGCTGAGTAGGCTTTGGCAATGGTTTCTACATCTGAAAGTTTGCCGAGTAGATTTACTTTAAACGGAAGTCCTTCAAAATCAGCGGATTGTGCTTGTCCGAAGATTATGATTTCGATTTCCGATTTTAGCTGTTTGGTGTTCGTTGTTTGTTCGAAATTCGATAAACGAACATCGAATATCGAAAGAGCCTCAGTAAAATAAGCAAACCCTTTTCTTTCATCCGATATTTTTACGGCTCCAAAAAGGATATACTTTTTATCGGGAGATAATTTAAAGTATTCTCTGGCAACACTTTTTTCAAAGGGTCTAAAAACGTCTGTATTAATTGGATTAGGTATCGAAATAATCAGTTTATCCTTCAACAAACTACTTTCACGAGCTTTCTGAGCCAACCATTCACTGCACGTGACAATTGTTACATTTGCATTTGAAAAGATTTCTTTTTTATGCTCCCAAACCTGATGCGAAAGGTCATTTTCGGATGGATTTTTTAAAAACTGAACACATTTCCCACAGTTTTTTTCATAATTCGTACACTCCCTTGCGTAATGACAGCCACCCGTAAACGCCCACATATCATGCAAAGTCCAGACGATGGGTTTCTTGGTATTGAATAATTTTTCGAGAGAATTTAGGGAAAGAAAACCAAAATTTATCCAGTGTAAATGAATGATATCAGCTTGCCGAATAAGGGAATGATTTTGAATATTTATCCCAATTTTTGCCTGGGAAAAAATGAAGCGAACTTCTTTATTTTTTTCGTAAAATGCAAACTGATAACGATCGAGAGCAGAACGGAGTAAAGCTAATTTTTTCTGAAACCAATTTTGGGCAATTGATTCAACATTTGGTAGATTTCCTTTTTTATCCTGGACCAACATTTTTGACGATAAACCATTGTTATTCAATGACTTATCCAATCGTGAAGCGGCAATAGCTGCTCCACCAAAATTATCAAATGTGCTTAGGATAGTAATTTTCATGTGTATCTAAAAGATATTTAACTCCTTATTTTCTGACTCAACCAATAGCGTTATCGTATTGATAAATTTATGGTTTATATACTTGAAAGGCGTGTTAATCATCAACGATTTGCCGTAAAAAGCGAGCTTAGCCTTCAATTTTTGCAAGAATGATTTTTTGCCAAAAAGAAAAGTTTCTTGCTGATACAAGCGAGTCAATTCTCTTTCAATTTTAAAGTTTTCAGTCATTAACAAAAACTTCAAAGATGTGGGTGTGTATAAATTTATGTGTCCATACGCCAAGAAATGAGCTAATTTGTCCTCCGCCCCAAAACGATAATCTTTTGGCACTTCAATTACTAATTGTTTGGCAACACGGTGAATTTCCCTTAACAAGAGTCGCTCGTGTTCCACGTGTTCGAGCACGTGCGAAAGAATTACTAAATCAAAGGATTTATCTAGAAAAGGTAATTGATAGCCATCAAAAAGCTGGGCGGATTTGAGAAGTTCAATATTTTTTTCCCTGATTTGAGTAATCCCACTTTCAGAAATTTCAAGGGCGTGAAGTTCCTCGGCAAAATGATTATCGCTCAGTAATTTCAGAATACTTCCATCACCCGCCCCTACCTCTAAGACTTTTTTGAAGGTTTTTCCCGCAGTAATCTCTATGATATTTTGAAACTTTTGTTTTGCGCCCAATTGCCTCCAAATCGCTGATTCGTTGGAATATTGGTCTTTGTATGCTTCTTGAAGATTCTGATTGACGGTTATTTTCATGATGGTTGTTTTATGGTCGGTATCCAAAAATATTCAATTGTAAATCCATTAAATCATTGCCATTATAACGATGATTAACGAGTGGTTCTTTACGGTCTTGAGCCGAATTAATGAAATACCGAAAGCCATTTTTTACCAAAATATCCAGAATTGTTCCTAATTCTTGGTCTTGTTCTGGAAAAGCATGATATTCTATAAAAATATTCTGAACGTGACTTAATGAATTGGCACAATCCTTCAAAACTGCCGTTTCTGCTCCTTCAATATCCATTTTTAGCATGGCAATTTTTGGCGTTTTGTTAAGAACATTTTTCAGGCTAATTGATGCTACTTTTGTCTTTTCTCCATCGCCAAAAATTGAATTACCATCTGATCCTTCCGAAGCAAATTCAACACCTTTATCATCAATCCAAACAGCTTTACTGACGACTTCAATATCCGTTAAATTATTGTTTTTTAGGTTTATTTTCAGGATTTCAGCAATCTTTGAATCCGCCTCAAAAGCCGTTATTTTTGCGTTGGGATATTGCCGTTTAAAGAAGGCAACACTTGACCCAATATTGGCACCACAATCTAAAATAACTGGTTGATTATCAGTCGTTTTAAATTTATAAAATTGCTCCACAAAAATCTCTTGAAATTGAAAAAGAAATGACATGCAATCAGGAACTTGAAACGTCAATCCTTGAAATTTTATTTGTCGTTCTTCGTAGCGTTTTACGTCACCATATTTTCTAAATAGGTTCAATAATTCTCTACTTTCGGGTGTGCGAAATGCGTGGTATGGTTCCTTAAATATGTATTTTAAAACAAACATTATTTGCAGTAATTAAACGCTTTTTGATAATTTTCAATCACGACATGAATGTTGACTTCATCTCTGATAATTTGTCCAGAATTTAAACCCATTTTTTGGGTTTTTACTGGGTCAGACAAAAGTACGGTTAATTTTTTAAATAAATCTTGTGCATTTCCATCTTCAAAAATATAGCCGTTATAACCGTCTCTAACCAATTTCTTTTCCGTTCCATCCGCCACCGCACACACAATAGGTTTATCAAAACACATGGCATCGTTAATCGAAAGTCCACCCATACCTGCCAACACATACACGAGCGAAGCATTGAAATATTGTCCGAGTATTTTCATGTCATAAACTCCTCCCGTAAATACTACATTTTGTTCAATTCCTAAACCAATTGCTTGATTTTTAAGATTTTGCTCTTCTGGACCCGTACCCACAATGACTAATTCTGCCGTTGGAAATTGGCTTAAAAGTTGCTTAAAAACATCCATCAACATATCAACTCGTTTCCATTTTACCAATCTTCCCACGTGTAAAAGTCGGAGTGAATTTTCGGATAAAACGGTATTTACCCCTTCAATTTTTGCTTTATCGGCTAAAATCAAATCCGTATCGGGCGAATTATAAATAACAAAAATTTTCTCTTTTGGTACGCCATAACTACCAAAAATTTCGTAGGCTTCTTCCGTATAATCCACGTGAGCATCCACTAAATTAAAGGCTCGTTTATAAGAATATTTCAACAAAGAATACTTTAATTTAAAGCCCAAACTATTGGGTTTCAGGTTCGTTTGCATGGTTTCGGAAGCAACGCCACCTTTGGCATAATAATCGAGAGCTTCCTTAAATTTGGGAATATTAAAAGGTATCTCTTTGAGAATCAATTTAATACCCATTTTTTTAATTTTCCAAAGTAGCAGCGGATTATAAACAAATGCTAAAATATAAGGCCAAATGGTAACGATAACATCTGGGCGTTCTTGTTCTATCGTTTCTAAGAAATGCTTGAAAAATGGTTTACCCCAAAGGGTTTTATATTCCTCTAAAAAATGTACTTTAAATTCGATTCCATCAAGACTTTGATGCACACCCGAGCCAACCGTTTTGCCTCCCGTTTTTGGCGCAATCACCACAATTTCT
>JBBAKZ010000062.1:0-11067 GCA_040403275.1 Arcicella sp.
GGAGTTTACGATGCTAAGAACCAGACTTACAGGAAGTTACAGGGTCAAGCAAAAGGTACGTCCGACATTATTGGTATGCAAAAAGGCACGGGCAGATTCATTGCAATTGAAATCAAAATCGGGACCGATAGTCTATCCCCCGAGCAACACGGATTTCTCAATGATATTTCCGAAGGCGGCGGCATTGCCATGATTGCCAAATCTTTCGATGATTTCCTAAAACGTTGGGAATACCGAAAAGTAAACGGAATGATTTAACGGAGCATAAAACAACACGATAATAGCTTAAAAGACATTTTAGGCTACAAATATTTAAAAGTGAGTGAGTTACGAAATACAATGAATTGCGGAATAAACTGTAAGCTCTTTACGAAATCCCACTGTTTGAGCGTAGCGACCGACGCTCGGCGAGTTTGGGATTTCTTGATTTTCTTTTGCGGCCGCCGCTGCGGTTACTTTTCTTGTATCAAGACAAGAAAAGTAAGCTAATGCGAAAGGAAATATTGCTATTCCGATACAGACCAAATAAAATTTATAAGCATCATTCTTACAACCAAAAACCCCAAACCCCAATTAACAATGCAAGAAATCAACATCAAAAAAGTAGACGTCGGCGAGACATTCGTAACCATTGCCTACGCCAAAGAAGAATCCCGACAAGGCATCACCATGCCAGTCACCACCAAACGAAAGTTTCCTTTCAATATCCACGATGAATTAAAAGCATCATTGGATAACCTGAAAGTTCACTTTGCCCTGATTACCGAGGCCGTAAAAGTATCAAAAACCCAATCATTCGAAGGAATCGCCAGTTTACAAGAAATGGAAGGCTTTGAAGTAACGGGATTTGAAGTCAAAAAGTCAGGTGATAATTTCGGAGTGATCATCGTCGGACATCGTAAATTGCAGGACGGCAGAACCGTAAAATTCACCACCCCCTTCATCAACTTTGACATCGAAATCTCTGATTACGACCACATAGAACACCTAATTGAATCGGTGGACATGGCCAAAGCAGAAGCCATCGAATACATCAACGGTAAATTCAAATCCCAAGGAACGCAGGTAAGCGTATTCGACAACCCACAAGAAACGCCAGTCAAGAAACTCTCAGAAAAGAAAAAGCCAGAAAGTGAAGCAGCTTAAAACATTCATCCCAAAAAAGTCACAGCCTAAACTAAAAACTGTGACTTTTTTGTTGAATTCTAAAATAAATCCTTTTCCTCCAAAAATCAGGTAATTCTACGCTAAAAAATATCCATTCAATTCATTAATATTGCCCTTTGAATCTTTATACAACTGTAGGCTAAAAAACGTAATTTAAAAACTAACTTTACAACCTATTAGGTACGATGTACATCGTTCACCCCAAAATCATACATCAAACAACCCTAATACCACCAAAGAAATAGCATTAGTAATGGCAAAAAAAGAAGTAAAACAAAAAGGAATTGAAGAAACCCTCTGGGAATCAGCCAACAAATTAAGAGGAAGTGTTGAACCAGCTGAATATAAACACGTTGTCCTCGGACTTATATTCCTGAAATTTGCCAGCGATAAATTTGAAGAACACCGCTCGGCCATGATAGCCAAAGGCCAAGAAAAATACATTGATATGCCCGATTTCTACGGTATGGCCAATGTCTTTTATTTAGACGAAGAATCTCGCTGGACCTACATCATCAAAAATTCCAAGCAAAACGACATTGCGCTAAAAATTGATACCGCCCTGCACAACATCGAGAAAAATAATAAAGCGCTCAAAGGTGCCTTGCCCGACAATTACTTTTCTCGCTTGGGTTTAGACATTACCAAACTCGCATCTCTGCTCGATACCATCAACGACATTGATACCCTCAAAGACAAAGCGCACGACATCGTCGGCCGAGTGTACGAATATTTTCTTTCCAAATTTGCCTTGGCAGAAGGAAAAGGTAAAGGGGAATTCTACACGCCCAAAAGTATTGTAAACCTTATTGCCGAGATGATAGAACCCTATAAAGGCATCATCTATGACCCCGCTTGTGGCTCTGGTGGTATGTTTGTGCAGTCAATTAAGTTTATTGAAAATCACCACGGCAATAAAAAAGAAATCTCTATCTACGGACAGGAATACACCAATACCACTTACAAACTGGCAAAAATGAATCTGGCTATCAGAGGAATTGCGGGCAATTTGGGCGAAAAAGCGGCTGATACTTTTGGCGATGACCAACACAAAGACCTCAAAGCGGATTACATCATGGCAAACCCTCCTTTCAACCAAAAAGATTGGCGTGCCGAAAACGAACTAAAAGATGATCCACGCTGGCGAGGCTATGATGTGCCACCCAAAAGCAATGCCAATTACGGCTGGATTCTCAACATGGTTTCCAAACTCTCCGACAACGGTGTCGCTGGTTTTATCTTGGCAAACGGTGCTTTGAGTGGCGGTGGCGAAGAATACAAAATACGCAAAACCTTGATTGAAAATAACTTGGTGGAAGCGATTTTAGTATTACCCCGAAACTTATTTTATACCACCGATATTAGTGTTACGCTTTGGATTTTAAATAAAAATAAAAAAGTACAAAGTAAAAATATTGGTGATGTAATACGCCATTACCGTGAACGAGAAAAAGAAATCCTTTTTATGGATTTACGTCAATTAGGCGAACCATTTGAGAAAAAATTTACGCAATTTTCTGAGGATGATATTCAAAAAGTAACAAATACTTATCATCAATGGCAAACCAATGGCATTGAAAATATTCCTGAACTTTGCTACGCTGCTTCGTTTGACGAAGTTGCCAAAAAAGATTTTTCGCTCGTTCCCAGCAAATATATTGAGTTTGTAAACCGTGATGAAAATATTGATTTTGACGAAAAAATGACCATTTTGCAAAGTGAATTTGCGGATTTACTGAAAGCAGAAAGTGCTTCTAAAAACGATTTGCTGAATGTTTTTAAAGAATTGGGATTTGAAATTAAAGTGTAAACTTGAGGTTTTAATTTGGAACCTCAAGTTTACTACACAGCAAATCTTAATTGAAATGATAACTTGTTCGTGAAAAATAATGATGGAAAAGCAAATTGAAATATACAAAATAAGCCAAATAGAAAGCCGAATTTTTACGCTTCAAAACGTTCAAATTATGATAGACTCTCATTTAGCCGAATTGTATGGTGTTGAAACAAAAGTATTGAATCAAGCGGTAAAACGAAATATTGACCGATTCCCTCCTTCTTTTAGATTCCAATTAACCGAAGATGAACTTGCCCATTGTTCAAGGTCACAATTTGTGACCTTGAACAATGAAATTAAATCTGATAAGATTAAAAGAGGACAAAACATTAAATATATGCCCTACGCTTTTACAGAACAAGGTGTGGCTATGCTATCAGCGATACTTAGGAGCGAAACTGCGGTACAAGTCAGCATCCAAATTATGAACGCCTTCGTAGGAATGAGAAAATTGCTCATTAATAATGCTGGGTTGCTCCAAAGAATTGAAAATGTAGAAAATAAATTGACCTTAAATGATGCTAATTTTGAACGCATCTTCACCGCCTTAGAAAGTAATAACATCACCCCAAAACAAGATATTTTCTTTAATGGACAAATTTATGAAGCATACAGTTTTGTGATAAAATTGATTGAAAAAGCACAAAAAAGTATAATGTTGATTGATAATTATGTAGATAATAGCGTATTGGATATGCTGGCTAAAAAGCAAATAAATGTAGCCGTTACCATCGTTACGCAGGCTTCCACACCCCTGAAACCAATTGATATTGGCAAGTTTAATCAACAATACCCAACCATATTACTGAATCATACCAAAGAATTTCACGATAGATTTTTAGTAATTGATAACCAAGAATTATATCATATTGGTGCTTCGCTCAAAGACCTTGGCAAAAAATGTTTTGCTTTTTCTTTGATTGAAGACAAACAACTTTTGAGTAACTTATTGAATAAATTATGAAAGCAAATTATAAGCCTATTGGCGATTACATCAAAAAAGTTGAACGTAGAAACCGAGATTTAAAAGTTACTCGACTTTTAGGTTTGAGCATGACAAAAGAGTTTAGAGAAACAACTTCCAATATTATTGGTACAGATATGTCTGTTTACAGAGTGATGAGTAAATATCAATTTGCTTGTGATTTTATGTCACCTATTCGAGTAAATAAACTACCTGTTGTTTTAAAATTGGATGATGAACCAAATTTGGTTTCTCCAGCATATCCAGTATTTGAGATAAAAGACAGAAATGAGCTTGACCCTGAATATTTAATGATGTGGTTTCGCAGAACAGAGTTCGATAGATATGCAACTTTCAAATGTGACGCAGCCATTAGGGGTGGATATGAATGGGCTGAATTGTGCGAAACTTTAATTCCCATCCCATCCATCTCCAAACAAAAAGAAATTGTAAAAGAATACAACGTTATCCAAAACCGAATTACCCTCAATCAACAACTGATAAAAAAGTTAGAAGAAACCGCCCAAGCGATTTATAAACAATGGTTTGTGGACTTTGAATTTCCCGATGAAAACGGAAAACCTTATAAAAGTAGTGGTGGGGAAATGGTGGAAAGTGAGTTGGGAGAGATTCCTGTGGGCTGGGAGGTAAAAATTGTTGGTGATGTTGTGAAATGTAATTCTTCTACACTAACTGATAGGGACAAATTTGAAACTATTGAGTATTTGGACACAAGTAGTATCACAAATAACGAGATTGAAGGCATACAGTCTTTGAATTTAAACGAAGATGAAATTCCAAGTAGAGCAAAACGAAAAGTAAGTCATAATGATATTATTTTTTCTACTGTTCGCCCTAATCTTCGTCACTTTGGAATATTGAGAAATCCAAAACCTAATATGATTGTTTCAACGGGTTTTGCAGTTTTGAAACCAGACTATCCAAATATTTGCGGAGAATTAGTGTATCTTTTAATTACAAATGAGGAAAACCTACAAAGTTTACAAGCACGTGCTGAAATGAGTGTTTCAACTTATCCTTCTATAAATCCAGAAGATTTGTTAAATATAAATTTTGTGTTACCAATTGAGAAGATTCTTTTAACTGCAACAGAAATATTTAAGTCACAATTTGAATTGTCTGATAATTTAAAGAAAGAATTTAAGGTATTAAGCGAATTAAAAAACCTCCTTCTTTCCAAGCTCGCCACGATAGAAAATTAGTGAAATGGAAAATTCAACCGTAAAAATTTATTCCGCTTTGCTTTCTGATATAAAAGCAAGGTTACGTCAGGCACAAGTAAAGGCTGTATTTTCGGCAAATGCTGAAATGTTGGCAATGTATTGGGATGTTGGCAAAATGATACATCAACGCCAGCAAGAACAAGGTTGGGGAGCAAAAATTATTCCTCAACTTTCCAACGGATTAAAAAATGAAATTTCGGAAATTAAAGGATTTTCAGTTAGAAACATCCAATTCATGGTTCAGTTTTATAATCAATATCCGAATATCGAAATTTTGCAACCAGGAGCTGCAAAATTAAACGAATCTTAAATTACGAAACTACCAGTTTCGCAATTAGAAATTGGTCATTTACCAGTGGCACAAATTGGTTGGACACACAATGTTATTTTGATGCAAAAAATCAAAGACATCAAAATAAGGCAATGGTATATGTATCAAATCATCGAAAATGGTTGGAGTAAAGATGTTTTAGCTTTTCAAATAGATTCAAAACTTTATGAACGTAGTGGCAAAGCCATCAGCAATTTCAAAAACACCTTGCCCGAACCCCTTTCAGACCTTGCTCAACAAACCCTCAAAGACCCCTATATTTTTGATTTTATGACTTTGGCAGAAGGCTACAAAGAACGGGATATTGAGCGACAGTTAGTAAAACACGTAACCAAGTTTTTGTTGGAATTGGGCAAAGGTTTTGCCTTTGTCGGTCAACAATATCACCTAGAAATAGCGGAAAACGATTATTATATCGACCTCCTTTTTTATCATATACGCTTGAAATGTTATGTAGTGATTGAACTTAAAAACACTAAATTCATTCCAGAATATGCGGGGAAGCTTAACTTTTACTTGTCAGCCGTTGATAGTTTAGTAAAACAACCAGACGATAATCCTACGATTGGGATTTTATTGTGTCGTTATAAAATAACATTGAAGCAGAATTTGCCCTACGAGACATCCATAAACCCATGGGAATAAGCGAGTTCAAATTCACCGAAATACTACCCGAAAACCTAAAAAGTAGCTTACCAACGATTGAAGAAATAGAAAACGAGTTTAAAGACCTTGAATAATGAAATTCACCGAAGCACAATTAGAAAAGACCTTTACAGAAGTAATAGGGAATGAAAATTACCCCCACCAGTTGGGCGATACTATCGTCAGAACCACCGATGAAGTATTAATCGTTGAAGATTTGCTAAATTATCTACTCACCAAATACCAAAGCAAAAATCTCACCATCACCGAAGCAAAATCCATTGTACTTCAGCTCAAAACCCTACCCGCCAGCGATTTATACGAAAGTAACAAAACCATCATGCAATGGCTCAGCGACGGCTTTATTCTCAAACGAGAAGACCGTAATCAAAAAGACATTCACATCGAATTAATTGATTACAAAGGCTTAGAAGCACAATTAGCCAGCAATAACTTAGATGAATTATCCGTTTCAGAACCAAATATTCAATACCAAACCGATGGCAATATTTACAAATTCGTTACCCAATTAGAAATTATTGGTACCGAAAAACGCATTCCCGATGGCATCATTTACATCAACGGTTTGCCCATTATAGTATTTGAATTTAAAAGTACTATCCGAGAAGAAGCCACCATCTTCACCGCCTTTGAGCAACTAACAAAACGTTACCGCAGAGACATTCCCGAACTCTTCAAATACAACGCTTTTTGTGTTATCAGCGATGGCGTAAACAACAAAGCAGGTTCATTTTTTGCCCCCTATGAATTCTTCTATGCCTGGCGTAGAATCGCAGGATTAGCCAAAGACGTGGACGGTATCGACAGTATGTTTACGCTCGTCCAAGGAATGTTAAACCAAAACCACTTGCGGGATATCATTCGCAACTTTATCTACATACCCGATACTTCCAAAAAGAACGAAAAAATTGTGTGTCGCTATCCGCAATATTATGCCGCCAAACGCCTATTCGATAACATCAAATTGGCCCAAAAACCCCAAGGCGATGGCAAAGGCGGCACTTATTTCGGAGCAACGGGCTGTGGCAAAAGCTATACAATGCTGTATTTAGCAAGATTGTTAATGAAAAGCGAACACTTTGAAAGCCCAACCATCGTCATGATTACCGACCGCACCGATTTGGACGACCAATTGGCGGGACAATTCACCAATGCCAAAAAATTCATTGGCGACAATAACATCATCAGTGTGGAAAGCAGAGAACATTTGCGTGAATTAATCCAAGGTCGACACAGCGGGGGCGTTTTCCTCACCACCATTCACAAGTTTACCGAAGACACTCAACTACTCAGCGACCGAACTAACATCATTTGTATTTCCGACGAAGCCCACCGCAGTCAAGTAAATCTCGATCAAAAAGTAAAAATAAATTCCGAAAAGGGCACCGTTACAAAAACCTACGGATTCGCCAAATACCTTCACGATTCTTTACCCAATGCCACATTTGTAGGCTTTACGGGTACACCCATTGATGCCACTTTGGATGTGTTCGGAAAAGTAGTAGATGCCTACACCATGACCGAATCCGTGAAGGACGAAATCACGGTCAGAATTGTCTATGAAGGCAGAGCGGCCAAAGTAGCCTTAAATAATAGCGAATTAGAAAAGATTGAAAAATATTACCAAGAAGTAGCCGAATCAGGAGCCAACGAATACCAAATAGAACAAAGCAAAGAAGAATCGGCCAAAATGAATGCCATCTTAGGCGACCCAAAACGCTTAAAAGCAGTCGCCGAAGATTTTGTAAAACATTACGAAAAAAGAATTTCCGAAGGAGCAACGGTGAAAGGAAAAGCCATTTTTGTGTGCAGCAGCCGAGAAATTGCCTACGAATTTTATAAAAATGTGATAGAATTACGTCCCGGATGGAGTGAAATAAAAGTAGCGGCAGATGGCATTGAAATTTCCGAAGAAGAGCAAAAGAAAATCAAACCCATGGAAAGAATCAAAATGATTATGACCAGAGGCAAAGATGATGATGAAACATTTTATAAACTTTTAGGGACAAAGGAATACCGCAAAACATTAGATGCAGAATTCAAGAACGAAAAATCAAACTTTAAAATTGCCATCGTAGTAGATATGTGGCTCACGGGCTTCGACGTGCCATTTTTGGATAGTATTTACATCGACAAGCCAATCACCCAACACAACCTAATTCAAACCATTTCACGGGTAAACCGCAAGTACGAAGGCAAAAATAAAGGCTTAGTCATTGATTACATTGGCATAAAAACCCAAATGAATTTGGCGCTAAAGAAGTACAGCGAAGGCGATAAAGATAATTTTGAAGACATCGCCGAATCACTCATTATTGTCAGAAATCATTTGGATTTGTTGGCAAAACTATTTCATACCTTCGACAGCTCAAAATATTTTAGCGGTACCAACATTCAACAATTAAACACGCTGAATTTAGCTTCTGAATATACCCAACAAACCAAAAGTTTTGAAACCCGCTTTATGGGTTTAGTGAAGCGATTAAAAGCAGCTTACGATATTTGTGCGGGAAGCGAACAATTAACGCCACTGGATAGAGATTATACCCATTTTTACTTGGCCGTTCGTTCCATTGTCTTCAAACTCACCAAAGGCAACGCACCCGACACCGCCCAAATGAACGCCAAGGTACGAGAAATGATCAAAGAAGCCTTGCAAAGTGACGGCGTACAAGAGATCTTCAAACTCGGAGAAGAAGAAGAAACCGAACAAGACATCTTTGACGAAGATTATTTGGCGAAAATTGATAAAATAAAATTACCAAATACCAAAATAAAATTGCTCCAGCAGCTACTTGCAAAAGTCATTGGTGAAATGAGAAAAGTCAATAAATCAAGGGGCATTGATTTTACGAAGAAAATGCAAGATTTAGTGGAACGTTACAATGAGCGTGACCAAAACGACATCCTACAAAGCGAGGTCCTTGAAGATATGGCAGAACAACTCACCAATTTGATTTGGGAAGTTCACCGAGAATTTTCGGCGGGAGATATCCTGGGAATCGACTTTGAAGAAAAAGCATTTTACGACATTCTGAAAGCATTGTGCGCAAAATACGACTTTAATTATCCCGAAAACAAATTAATTGAACTGGCAAAAGCCGTAAAAAACTTAGTAGAAGGTCAAGCAAAATTCCCAGATTGGAACAAACGAGACGACATTAAATCAGCCTTAAAAGTCGGCATCATTTTACTACTCGACGAATTCGGATATCCACCCGTAGAAAGAGATGAAGTATATGTAGAAATTTTTGAACAAGCAGAAAACTTTAAAAAGAATAATAATTAAAGTGCTGCCAATCGCTGTCTAACATTTAATTTAAACCAACATACAATCCTATTACCACAATGGGATTTAACTTCACTGGTAATATTACAACGTTACAACCAAGAATAAGAAACCATTCCATAGAAACAATTTAAACCCAAAAATATGTCTACAAAACAAACGCAAGTAGAGAATGCCAATACGGACAAACTTACCATTGATGAGCTATTTAGCCGTAGCAAGAAATATCAAGGTAGTGAACAATTCTATCGCTTTTTCAATTTCATCGCAAAATTTAATCATTACTCTCGCTTCAATACAATGCTGGTTTATGTGCAGGACGAATCAGTAACCTTTTTTGGGGGTGCTAAATTTTGGAAAAAGAAATTTAATCGAAATGTTAAAGAGGATGCAAGACCCTATGTAATACTCCAACCATTTTCTCCTGTGATGTTGGTGTACGATATTTTTCAAACAGATGGAAAACAAACTCCCCAAGAGTTTTTAGAAGATGGTTTAGGAACAGAACTATTTGAGGTAAAGGGGCAAATAAATCCGCAAATTTTAGATGACACCATCTCGATTGCTAAAAGCTGGGGAATAAAAATATCATTCAAACCACTTTCATTTTTCAATGCAGGGTATGTAACCACAATTTATAAAGGACACTTGGAAATTGCTTTAAAAGAAGGAATGAGCCACGAACAAAATTTAGCTGTGCTGATTCACGAACTTGGACATCTATTTTTAGGACATACGGGGCATACAGTACTTCTTCAGAAAACAAAAGAAGGCAAAGACAAGGAAATGAAATTAATGAAACGTAAGCTATCTGTAACAGCCGAAGAATTAGAAGCCGAAACGATTAGTTTTTTAATTTGTAAGAAACTCGGACTTGAAACAAGAGCAGCCGAATATTTAGCCGGTTATATTACCAGCGACCAAGATTTAGAAGATTTTAGCTACGAAATAGTTATTAAAATGGCAGATAAAATAGAAGAAACATTTTTAAAGAATTGGACAAAATTATAAGGAGACATAAAACCAAGACTATTAGAGCGAAAAGCAGTTTTTGCTCGAATTAAAGACAAGATTTCTGAATTTATAAATACTTTTATTGAAGGGGTTTAAAATGGAAAAACTAAACACATTCCTATTCATACTAACAGGAATTAACACTTTTGCCAAGCCAAAAACTTTTAGCATCAAGTGTATAGGGGCACCTACAAACCACTGATATCATAACAAACTATGTATTTGATAGACAAACAAAAAAACAGAATTGAGAAAATCAAACAAGTAACTTTTTCTGAACTTGGTTTCAAAGAACGTGGACATTTACAAGAATGGTTGGAGGCGAATCCAGAAGCACTTGGCGAGGATTTTCTTATAATTCAAAAAGAATTTAGTGGTTTCAATTACACAAATGAACGACTTGACCTTTTGGCTCTTGATAAAAAAGGGAATGTAGTAATAATTGAAAACAAACTTGATGATACAGGACGAGATGTAACTTGGCAAGCATTAAAATATGCCCCTGCAGTCGCTCGGCTCTTGCCGAGTGACACTTATCGTTGAGCCTTCTGGGCG
>JBBAKZ010000063.1:0-4860 GCA_040403275.1 Arcicella sp.
ATGTTTAGAAGACTTGTCCTTGTTTTCCTATTATCGAGTATTTTTCAACTTACTTATGCTCAAAAAAATCCTTCTGAATACGAATCAGCCTATAAAAAAGCGATTCAGACTTATAAAAATGGTGAATTTGAAAAAGCTCAATTAGCATTTGAAGCAATAGGTAACAATCGTATTGAATCGTTTCTAGTTCCCTATTCGTTTTACTTTAATGCACTTTCTTTTACAAAATTGCAGAAATATTTTGAGGCAAAAACAACTTTAAGGAATTTATTGGCACTTTATCCCAATTGGAGTCAAAAAGACGAAATTAACTATCTTTTTGCCAATATTGCGTTTGAGGAAAAGAATTATGTAGAAGCCTTGAATGTAGCGAAAACAATTAAGTCAGAGTTTTTGCAAGATGATTTGGCGGAGATGAAATCTTTTTATATTGGTCGAATTACTACTCAAAAAACCTTGCAAGACCTTATAAAAAGCTTTCCTGATGAAAGTATATTGTTCGAAAAGAAAAATAAAGTTAGCGTTAATCCTCAAACTCCAAATGTCAAGCAATCGAAGGGATATTTCAATTTAGGTATTCTTTTACCCCTTGATCTTGAAACGCTTGAACCAGACAAACCTCGAAAAAACCAATATGCTATTGATATTTATCAAGGCATGAAAATGGCTAAATCGACGCTTTTGAAAGAAGGGATTACCATCAATTTATTTACGTATGATGTCGCTAATAATCCCGACGAAATGTTGGAATTAGTCAATAATGCATCTTTCAGAAAAATGGATTTATTGGTAGGACCTTTATACGCCGAAACCAATAAAGTAGCAACCGCCTACTGCGAAACTTCACAGATTCCGATTGTGAATCCAATATCAAATAATCGTAAAATTTTGGATGAATATAATTTGTCATTTTTGGCCCAACCTTCAGCAGAAATGCAAGCCATAAAAGCCGCTGATTTTGTAAGAAAACAAGCGTTCACGGGTCGAAATACGGCCATTTATTATACTGATTCCTATAATGATTCAACGAAGGCGGAAACCTATCGCCAGCAAATGCAAAAGGTTGGTTATGAGATTATTAAGTTTGAAAAAATCTTACCGTACGCTGATGATATCGGTTCAAAATTGCCCGTGAATCAAGTTAGTCATATCTTCATGGCTACTTCCGATAAAAAAGCGGGACTTTCAATGATTACAGCCCTAAATAAAAAGGATTATATGTCGCCATTAATTACCACGGCGGAGGCTTTTAATTCTTCAAATTTGAGTATTGGAACGCTCGCCGGAAGAGAAGTTTATTGCATTGACCCAGAATTTGTAGATTTAGAAAAACCAGAAGTGGATGGTTTTAGAAAAGATTATTTAACCAAATTTGGAATTATTCCTTCCTATTATGCCTTTCACGGATACGACTTAGCACTTTTTTGGGGTAGAATTTTGGGTAAAAATGGCAATAATATTCGCCGAGGATTAGACAATCGGGATAATTACAAAGATACCTACACGCTTTCGGGTTTTAATTATATCAAATCACAAGACAATCAAGTGTTACCAGTCACAACTTTTCAGAATTATAAATTTATATTAGCGAAGTAAAACTACGGTACACGGCTAAAGGTAATCGGTAAATCTAAACAGGCTTTTCACCGTTTGCTCTTCAACTTGTACCGTTCACCGAAAAATGACAAACTCAGAACAACTTTTTCAAAACGCAAAAAACTTTATTCCAGGGGGGGTAAATTCTCCGGTTCGTGCTTTCCGTGCGGTTGGTGGAAATCCCATTTTTATTAAATCAGCCAAAGGAGCATATTTACAAGATGAAGATGGTAATTCTTACATCGAATTAATTAATTCTTGGGGTCCTATGATTTTGGGCCATGCGCACGAATTGGTAGAAAAAGCCGTTTCGGATGCTATTCAAGACGGCTTTTCGTTTGGCGCTCCAACTCGTAGAGAAGTAGAAATGGCGGAATTAATCTGTTCCATTGTACCATCCGTGGAAAAAGTCCGCATGGTAAATTCGGGAACGGAAGCCACCATGTCGGCATTGCGAGTGGCTCGTGGCTACACAGGAAGGGATAAAGTGATAAAATTTGAAGGCAATTATCACGGTCACGGCGACTCGTTTTTGATTGCCGCAGGTTCGGGAGCCATGACTTTTGGCGAACCCGATAGTCCAGGCGTTACAAAAGGCGTTGCCAATGATACTTTGACCGCACCTTACAATAATTTATCCGCCGTTCAGACTTTGGTGGATGCGAATAAAGGACAAATTGCCTGTATTATTCTCGAACCAGTCGTCGGAAATATGGGCTTAGTGAAACCTGTAGAAGGATTTTTGGAAGGACTTCGTAAAATTTGCAATGAAGAAGGAATCGTATTAATTTTTGACGAAGTAATGACGGGTTTTCGTTTGGCAAAAGGCGGTTTTCAAGAACGTTGTGGCGTAATTCCAGACATGACCACGATGGGAAAAATTATCGGTGGCGGTATGCCAGTGGGTGCTTACGGTGGAAAAAAGGAAATTATGGACATTGTTTCTCCGGCAGGCCCCGTTTATCAAGCCGGTACCCTTTCGGGTAATCCAATTGCAATGGCGGCAGGTTTGGCGATGTTAAACCACTTGAATACTACGCCTTCGGTTTATACCCGTTTGGAAGAACTTGGCACAAATTTGACCAATGGAATGAAAGCCAACATGGAAAAATTAGGCTTGAATTACACAATCAATCACGTGGGTTCAATGTTTACCTTGTTCTTTACGGATAAACCGGTGAATAATTTTGAAGACGCAAAAACCTCCGACACGGCATTATTTGGAAGATATTTCCAAGCGATGTTAAAACGGGGCATTTACCTCGCTCCTTCTCAATACGAAGCCATGTTTCTTTCGACGGCTTTGACCGATGAGCACATTCAACTGGTTTTGGAGGCAAATTTGGCGAGTTTGAGGGAGGTGCTTTAAAAAAAAGATATGATTGAAAGCGTGGAAATCCATTCAAGTGTTATTGAATGGATTTCTCGTTTTAAACAGTTTTAGATAATTAAACCCATACAGGATAAAAAAACAGCAAATAAATTCTAAATTTACCTTTCAAAACTTCATCCAACATATCGAACCTGTTTAGGCAATCCCGTTTAGGCAACCCCGTTTAGGCAACCCCGTTTAGGCAACCCCGTTTAAACTTATTCCTTTCGGTATGAATAGTTTTATTCTACACCTCATAACTCAAAATTTATTCACCATAGAGATAGTATGATTCACAAATTTCGAGTCACCAGATTAAAAATGAAATCAATTTCTAATCAAAACGAAAAGTTTAAACAGGTTCATCATGAGAAAAACTATCACTTCTGTACCCTTATGATTTTCCTCGGTCATTGGGTTTAGTCAAAAAACTGCTCAGCAGGAAAACCGCTTGCAATATGCCAAGCCTTTGTTAGGGTCTGACGCTCGATTTGAATTTTCTATACGCTTGTTTTTACCGAGTCTTGAAGTTTAAAATAATGCATAATTTATTCAATAAAATATTTAAAAATCTAAAAAATATTCTAATGTACTTAAAATCACCTCTGCTATCCACGATCGTCCCTATTTTATTTTGTGTTGCGAGTAGTTTTGCTCAACAACCTACTTGGACATTAACGCCTTTTGTGAAGCAGGATGCTGATAACCCAATTTTATTACCTATTAAATCGACAAGTTTCACTTGCCCAGTGAGTAAGCAAAATGTAAAGTGGGAAGCTAAAGATGTTTATAATCCTGCTGCGGTGGTGCGCCACGGAAAAGTGTATTTGCTTTATCGAGCAGAAGATACTTTGAAATCGGTGGATGGCACTTCTCGCATTGGCTTGGCGGTGAGTTCCGACGGAATTCATTTTAAAAGACAAATCAAACCTGTTCTTTTTCCAGAAAATGATTTCATGAAGCCTTACGAATGGCCGGGCGGTTGCGAAGACCCTCGAATCGTGGAAACAAACGAAGGAAAATATATTGTAACTTACACGACTTACGATGGCAAAACTGCTCGTTTGTGCGTGGCAACTTCCACAAATCTTCAAAAATGGAAAAAGCATGGATTGGCATTTCAAAAGGAAAAATACAAAAATTTATGGTCAAAATCGGGGGCAATTGTTTGTCGGAGTGTGGGTTCCAGATTAATTGCCACCAAGGTCAAGGGGAAATATTGGATGTACTTTGGTGATACCAGTATTTTCTTAGCCACTTCAGATGATTTAATAAATTGGGAAATTGTGGAAGACGAAACGGGTAAACCAAAACCCATTTTTGGTGCCAGACCAGATAAATTTGATAGCCGTTTAGTAGAATCTGGACCGCCAGCAATTATTACGAAAAAAGGAATATTATTGCTTTATAATTCAATGAATCTGCATGAAAATGGCTTTGCGGGTTTGCCGCCAGATTCGTATAGTGCCGGGCAAATTTTGATGAATAGAAACGACCCGTCGAAGGTAATTGGCAGAACGGATGAAAATTTTATGAAGCCAGAAAAGCCTTATGAATTAACTGGGCAAGTAAATCAAGTCGTTTTTATTGAGGGGTTGGTTTATTTTAATAAAAAATATTTCCTATATTACGGTACGGCTGATTCAAAAATTGCCGTAGCAGTTTGCCAATTTTAACCGTTTAAAATTTTTGAAAATTAAACAAATAAAACCATAATTAGATGAAAAATTACCTGTTTATTCTCACTATCTTGCTGTCTTCATGCGCAGGGAATAGCGAAATGGAGCAATTGAAAAAAGAAAATGCTGCTTTGGCTGCTCAAGTACAAGCCCTAAAAACGGGCGGTTCGGCAAAACCGTTAAAGTACATTTTGAAAATCAGATTGAAACAAG
>JBBAKZ010000063.1:4870-11050 GCA_040403275.1 Arcicella sp.
ATGCGGTAAATGCCATTGATTTTGAAATTCCAGTGGATAAAGAGTTTTACGACTCAGTCTCAAAAGGCACAAAAATTATTGACGATTTCAGATTCGGCTCACTGATTTTGTCGGGTAGTTTTGGCGATTGGGAAATGACCGTGAAAGAGAAAGAAATTAGAGAAAAGTAGATGCGTAAAATATGCTTAAATATCATCAAAATGAATGCTTCACTTCAATAAGTGAAGCATTCATTTTAAAATTTAGATTTGAGATGAATATTTTTTTCGTTTATTTACCCAATAAATTCCCAATTTGTTTTAGGGTAATTTCGGCTACTTTAGCATTGTAACTCAAATTATTCAATCGGTATCCAGAATTTTCGAAACTTTGCTGCGCAATAATAATATCTACCGTAGTAGCGTTTCCTAATTGAAATTTTTGGGTAATTAGATTCAATAATTTTTGCGCTAAACCATAGTTTTGACGTTCAGCATCAATCAATTTCAAATTGAGAGTATACGCTTCCCATGATTTGGCGGCGGTATTTTGGAAGTTTTGGTCAACAATTTCTCTTTGAATCCTGGCATTTTGTGTATTCACTTTCGCCATTTGTAATTGGCGAACATTTACCGTTCCAGTATAAATAGGAACCGTTACTCCGAAGCCTAAAAAGGGACCATAATTTTGATTTAACAACGTGAAACCCGCACTACTTTGATTTCGCACATAATTGTACCCAGTATTAACAGTAACGGAGGGATATTTTCTGGCATTGGTTTCTTGTTCAAGAATTCTATTAATGTTTATCTGCACATCAGCGGCCAAAAGGGTAGGATTTTTTTTCAGATTTACTTCAATCGTTTCCCATTGAATATCTTTATCCACAAGAATTGTATCTTTTACGACAATGTTAGAATTAGGATTCAAAACCATGGTTCTTAATAAATCATCTTTACTCTGTTCAATCAGAATATATTGTGCTTTTTGCGCTTGCGTTTGATTATTCAAATCTAATTGCGCCTGTAAATATTCCGAATCTCCCAATAATCCAACGTTTCTGCGTGCCTCAATCAACGCTAATCTTTGTTTAGATACTTCAATTGATTGATTTAAAGTGGAAAGAAAATTTTGTTGTTGCACTACAGAATAATACTTAAACATTACGTCAGCGATGGCATTTTGAATGGTTGCATTCAATTGTACTTGACTTAAATGTTGTAATTCTTCTAAACGTTTTTTGGTCGCCAAAACCCGCCCTCCGTTATACAGAAGCATGGATGCCGTAAATCCAAGGTTAGAATTATTAGAAAATACGCCCGTTCTATTGGTGCTTGTTCCACTACTCAATTCTTGATTCAAGCCTGTGATTTGCTGGTTAGTACCTGCTGCCCCAGTGATGTTTGGTAACCCACCAGCAATACCAATATTATTATTGATATTACTGATTTTCTCATTATTTTTGGAAATCTGAATATCTAAATTATTTTTCAAAGAAATATCAATGGCTTCATTCAACGTAATTTGTTGTTGGGCAAAACAAGCATTCAGTCCTGTTAGTAAAACAAGACAACTCATTAGGGATTTGTATTTAACAATAGTCTTCATTAGGTTTAATTTTCGCTTAGAGTGTTTCTAAATTTGCCTCATCTTTCTGGTCTTCTTGCGCTTCTTTGGCAAGTTTTGATTCTTCGGTAATGTAATCTTTGCTTGAGAAGAATGTATAAACCGCTGGAATCACTAATAAAGTCAAGATTAAGGAGAATAAAATTCCACCAACGACCACAGTTCCCAAAGGCACTCTACTAGTTGATGCGGCTCCTAAACTTAAAGCAATCGGTAAAGCACCCAAAGAAGTCGCTAAACTCGTCATTAGGATGGGTCGTAAACGTTGCGTAGAAGCCTCTACTGCAGCGTCAAATCTTGAATACCCTTCTTCTCGTTTCTGATTGGCAAATTCTACGATTAAAATACCATTTTTTGTCACTAACCCAATCAACATAATCATGCCAATTTGAGAGAAAATATTGAGGGTTTGTCCAAAAAACCATAGACTTCCCAAAGCTCCTGCCAAAGCTAGTGGCACCGTAATCATAATGGTAAATGGGTCTTTGAAACTTTCAAATTGTGCCGCTAAAAGTAAATAAATCAAAGCTAAAGCCAATCCAAAGGCAAAGGCAGTATTGGATGAACTTTCAGAATAATCTCTTGAAGGACCGCTAAGAGCCGTTTGAAAAGTTTTATCGAGTACTTTATCCGCAATTCTTTGCATGGCTTGAACACCGTCGCCAATCGTTTTCCCTTCGGCCAACGATGCTGAAACCGTAGCCGCTTTCAAACGATTGAAGTGATAAAGTGAAGGAGGATTACTACTTTCTTCCAATTTAACTACTGAACTTAAAGGAATTCTTTCGCCACGAGCATTCGTTACAAAAAGGTTGTTGATATCAGTTGGTTGTGTTCTATCTTTGCGTTCTACTTGAGCAATTACTTCATATTGTCTACCATTCATCGTAAAATACGCTAAACGTCTACCACTAAAGGCTCCTTGAACGGTACTTACAACATCTTGGGTGGTTAAACCTAAATCTTTAATTTTAATACGGTCGAAAGTCATTAATATTTCGGGCTTATTAAATTTCAAGTTTACATCCACATTTTGGAAAGTCTTATCGTTGCGTGCAGCATCCAAAAATTTAGGAATAGCCTCTTTAATTTTAGCAAAGTCAATGTTTTGAATAACGAATTGTACGGGCAAACTGCCTCTCGAACCTAATCCTACGGAAATCGTTTGTTCTTGAATTCCGAAGACACGAGCATTGTTAAATTTGCCCATCTTTTTATTCAGCATTTTAGCAATTTCGTCCTGGGTCTTAATTCTATTTTCGGGCGAAATTAAGCCAATTCTAGCGATTGATGAGTTTGTTCCTCCATTCCCACCAAAACCTGGCACTGCATTAAAAACAAATTCTTTTTCTGGGATGGAGTCGTTTAAGAAATTGGTTACTTGGTCTGAAACCTGCTGGGTGTACAAATAACTGGAGCCTTCGGGGGTACTAACGGTAAAACGAATATTACTTTTATCTTCCATCGGGGCAATTTCACTTTGGAGATTTTTACCTGCAAAGAAAATCAATAATCCACAAGCGACCACAATTATCCAAGCAACCCAGCGAACCCGCATAAAACCTTGTAAAATTCGTTTATAACCGCTTTCCATACCGGTAAAGAATGGTTCAGTTTTGTCGTAAAGCCAACCGTGTCCTGCTTTTTTACGGGTTAAATATACGTTCAAAACGGGTGTAATGGTCAAAGAAACAAAGGCAGAAATTAATACCGCACCAGCTACTACAATACCAAATTCACGGAAAAGTCGTCCAACAAATCCTTCCAAGAAAATAACGGGTAAAAACACCACCGCCAAGGTTAATGAAGTTGAAATAACGGCGAAGAAAATCTCCTTACTTCCTTCCAACGCTGCTTTCCGAATGGGCATTCCTTGTTCTAATTTTCGGAAAATATTTTCAGTAACCACAATTCCATCATCCACGACCAAGCCTGTAGCCAAAACGATTCCCAAAAGTGTTAAAACATTGATGGTAAATCCAAAAAGGTACATGATAAAAAAGGTCGCTATCAAAGAAATAGGAATATCAATCAAGGGTCGAATAGCGATCAACCAATTCCTGAAAAAGAAGAAAATTACCAATACAACCAATCCAAATGAGATAAGTAAAGTTTCCTCCACTTCCTTCAAAGATTGGCGAACGTTCTTCGTATTATCAATCAATAATTTAAACTGAATATCAGATTTATTTTCTTTCTGAATTTCTGCCAAACGTTTGTTAAATTCATCCGCAATTTTGATATAATTGGCTCCCGGTTGTGGAATAACGGCTAACCCAACGGCATAAGCTCCATTATATTTCCAACTCTGTTCTAGGCTGGCAGGCCCTAATTCTACCCCTGCCACATCTCCTAATCTAACAATTCCATCAACACTTTCTCGGATAATCAAATCTCTAAATTGTTGTTCTGTGGTTAATCTTCCCAAAGCCCGAATCGTCATTTCGGTATTACTTCCATAAATTTTACCCGCTGGAATTTCAACATTCTCACGAGCCAAGGCATTTTGGATTTCGGTAAATGAAAGTGCGTAAGCATTCATGCGGTCGGGTTTCAACCAAATGCGCATTGAATAGCGTTTTTGGCCTAAAATATTGACCCCACTTACATCATTTATGGTCTGGAAACGTTGTTGAAGCACATTTTCAGCATAATCACTCAATTCTAATAAACCCTTACTTCTACTTTGAATCGCCAATAAAAGGATAAAATCACTGTTGGCATCCGCTTTTGAAACGACGGGTGGTGCATCAATATCTTGGGGTAAATTCCTAACCGCTTGGGCTACTTTGTCACGAACATCACTGGCGGCTGCTTCCAAAGGCACGTCCAAATTAAACTCAACGGTAATATTGCTATTTCCTAAAGTACTAGAAGAGGTAATGGAACGAATCCCCGGTATGCCGTTGATTTGTTTTTCGAGTGGTTCGGTTATTTGGTTTTCAACGATGTCAGGATTGGCTCCAGTGTAGGCAGTCGAAACTGTAACAATCGGGGGGTCAATCGCTGGGTAATCACGCACAGCAAGAAACGAAAATCCAACTATTCCAAAAAGAATAATTAAGATATTCATCACCGTTGCAAATACGGGTCTTTTTAAGGATAATTCTGAAATATTCATTTACTGGCTTAGATTCTGGATTGTTTTTTAAACTTTGATGCTGAAGGGTTTTTAAAACTTTACCTGCATCTTTAAATTAGTCAATATCATTTTAAGCTCAATTGCTCACTGGATTTGACACTCCTAATTTTAACCGGTTTATCAGGGCGAGCGAATAAAACACCATCAACCACAATGGTATCACCGACTGAAACACCTTTCGTGATTTCTACAAAACTTTCTTTTCTTACACCCGTCTCAATGATGGCGTAAGTGGCTTTACCGCCTTTGATAACCACAATTTTCTTATTTTTATCATCAGGAATAATGGCATTTGTCGGAATGGTGATGCTGTTTCTAGCTGAACCAGCGTTAAAATAAACCTTCGCAAAAGTTCCTGGATTGGCGGTACAATTAGATAAAGTAGCTCGTATGAGCAAATTTCGAGTAGTCTGATTAATTTGTGGTTCACGAGCGATTACCACCGCATTACATCTCGAATCATTTTGTCCTTCCACCACAACTTCTACTACTGCCCCTTTACGAATCACGGCTGAATTTTCTTCTGGAACGGTAAAATCTACTTTTAATTTATCTATTTGCTGAATGGTGGCAAGGATAGTGGTTGGAGAGACGTAAGCACCGGGGCTCACTTGTCGCAATCCGATTACACCACTGAAAGGGGCTCTCAATATAGTTTTATCAATCAATACTTTGGTGTATTCCAAATCTGCATTCAAAGAATTTACTTGGTTCAAGGCTGCATCATATTCGGCTTGTCCAATCCCATTAATCGCCAATAATTTGGTTAATCTTTGTTCGGTTTTTTGCGATAAATCTAGTTGAACTTTCGTTTTATTGAGTTGAGCCTGTAAGTCGGAGTCATTGATGCGAGCCAGAATTGTACCTTTAGCAACAGTCGTACCTTCTGGAATATATAAATAAGTAATTCGACCACTGACTTCTGGATGTAGTTCAACAAATTCATTGGCCACAATCGAACCGTTTGCTTCGGTAATTGAATTAATTATTTGGTTTTGAGCAACCATAACGTCCACTACTGCTGGTGGATCTGCTTTTTTACTTAAATCTTCCATCTTTTTTTTATGACATCCAGCAAACATTAAACAAAAAAATAGAAGGGAAGAAGAAATTGAAAAAGTAATTTTATTATTCATTGTACTGATTAACCAATAGTTATTAGAGCGTTGATTTTGTGTAAAAGTAATTGAGTATTTTTTTCGTTTGAAGCGTATTCAACCTTATTTATGGTATTTTTTGACTAAATATAACTTTTTGTAGATAACCTGTTCAATTGTTCAGACCGAATAAACTGAATTAAATAAATTATGCTAAAAAAAGAGGGATTTTGGATCGAAAAAAACTTCGTATGGTTTATCTAAAAAACTATGCCAGAGAAGTAAAAACGAAGGATTTTAACAAATAAAACAACAGAATATATAGCAAGGAAATTA
>JBBAKZ010000064.1:0-436 GCA_040403275.1 Arcicella sp.
GATTTATTAGTAAAAGAAGCCAACCATGCAAGACAAATACTTATATGAATACGCAGTCATTCGGGTTGTGCCGAGGGTTGAACGTGAGGAATTTTTAAACGTAGGTGTTATTCTTTACTGTTCAAAACAAGGGTTTTTGGAAGCAAAAATCCAACTTAATGAAGCACGATTCAGTGCTTTTCCATGCAATGTTGAAGCCTCTGAGTTGCAGGATTATTTGCAAACATGGCAACGCATCTGCAAAGGCGGAAAAGAAGGTGGTCCCATTGGATTATTGCCAGTCGCTTCCCGTTTTCGGTGGCTAACTTCCACTCGAAGCACCATGGTTCAAACTTCAAAAGTGCATCCTGGATTTTGCAATAATGCCACTGAAACGCTGGAATCCTTGTTTCAAGAATTGGTGACTTGATTTTCAAGAAAAATATTCTTAAAAATA
>JBBAKZ010000064.1:446-3527 GCA_040403275.1 Arcicella sp.
GAGTATTAAGACCTCAATTAGGTAAATATGTCCTTTGATGTAATATCACGTATACACACACAAAAAAGTATTAAAAAATTGCAGAGAAGAGATACCTTTGTTTATTAAAATGCTTTCAAAAGTGTTTTTAAGTAAAAATCTATCCAAAACACTATCATACAAAACCATCGCTCAGTGAAAAAACCATTACTAATTATATTTTTCTATTGTGTCTGCCTGACTATCTCAGCCCAAAAGATTAACGAAAAATACCAATATCATATCAATAAGGCTACAAGTGAAATAAGAATCGATGGCAAATTGGATGAAGCACAATGGCAACGTTGCGAATCAACCTCTGATTTTTGGATGATGACTCCCGCCGATACGTCTAAGGCAAAATGTACAACGGTGGCAAAATTCACTTATGATGATAAATATCTTTATTTTTCTGCCATTAATTCGCAACAAAAAGAAGCGCCTTACATCGTAGAATCGCTGAAAAGAGATTTTAATTTTGGGCGAAATGATAATCTTTGGCTCATTCTCGAACCTTTTAATGACTTAACGAATGGTTGGGTTTTTGGAACAAATGCGGCGGGTGCCCAATTTGATGGACAAATTGGCGAGGGTACAAATCTAAACCCAAATTGGGATAATCGTTGGATTTCTCAAACCAGTTTCGATGGAAAAAATTGGATTTTGGAAATGGCCATTCCTTTCAGTTCACTGCGCTACAAGGCGGGAGAAACGAACTGGGGCATGAATTTAAGTCGTTTGGATTTGGGTTCAAACGAAAAATCTACGTGGGCACCCATTCCACGCCAGTTTTTTTCTATTACACTTGCTTACACAGGAACGTTAGTTTGGGATAATCCACCGCCCGCACCTAAAACCAATATTTCAATTATCCCCTACGTTTTGGGAGGAATTAGTAAGAATTTTGAGAAAGGTGATGACCCCATTTTTAGAAAAGATTTTGGGGGCGATGCAAAAATTGCCGTTTCTCCCTCGCTAAATCTTGACCTTACCGTCAATCCAGATTTTTCTCAAGTTGATGTCGACCAACAAGTTACCAATCTTAATCGTTTTGAATTATTTTTCCCAGAACGCCGTCAGTTTTTCTTAGAAAATTCGGATATTTTCAACAGTTTTGGCGGTGATGAAACCCGTCCGTTTTTCTCCCGCCGAATTGGTTTGGGAACACCCATTCAATACGGAGCAAGATTGAGTGGAAAATTGGATAACAATTGGCGAATTGGTTTATTAAATATCCAAACAAGTGCCAACAAAGATACGTCGGTTGGGCTTCCTACCTACAATTATACCGTTTTTGCCTTGCAACGAAAACTCTTTTCTCGTTCCAACTTCAGTATGATGATTGTCAATAAAGAAGGTATCGGATTTGGGACTGAAAATACCAGAAAAGGCTTTAATCAATACAATCGGAATGCGGTTTTGCAGTATAATTTAGCTTCAAAATCAAATAAATGGACTGGGAAAGCGGCCCTTATGAAATCTTTTACGCCTGAACAAACGAGCGACGATTTAACCCAATATTATGACGTCTCATTTACCACTCAAATCTGGGATATTGGTTTGACTTACAGTAGAATTGGCGAAAATTTCAAGGCTGAAACGGGCTTTGTTCCCCGAAAAGGATATCATTTTTGGAATCCGAATCTTACTTATACTCATTACCTCAAAAATTCAAGTAGCCCTCTCATTTCGCATGGACTCAAGTTGTTAAGTTTGCTATACAGAAACAACAGAACAAATGTTCCTGATAGCATCTCTTTGTCCTCTGATAATTCGACAACCCACGTTTTTGGCTATAATCTAACCTTTCGTGACCGTGCCACTTTTGATGTTTTTATCGCTTATGACAATATCGTTTTGTATTCAGCTTTCAATCCAATCAACCCCTATTTGAAAGATGTTTTCGTAAAAAATCGGGGCGAACATTCGTGGACTTCATGGAGTACCAATTTTGTTTCATCCCCTCGAAATTTATTTACATATGCCTTCAATTCTCGTTACGGAACCTATTATGGAGAAGGCACTCGGTTAAAATTAAATGGACAAATTGGCTATCGTTTTCAACCATTTGTAAGCCTTTCATTATCAGCGGAATACAACAGTATAAAAGATGTAAACGTGTTTAGAAATACGGGTGGAAACGTATTTAAAACTAATGATAAGGATCCAATCTTGTTAGGAACAAATTTCTGGTTAATTCAGTCTAAATTTGACATCACTTTTACCAATAAAATTTTCTGGACAACCTATATTCAGTACAACGAACAAGTTAAAAACGTCAATTTAAACAGCCGTATTCAATGGCGATATAAACCCGCATCGGATGTTTTCTTGGTCTATTCTGATAATTATTTGCCTTCTGATTTAGGCATAAAAAACCGCTCAATTGTCTTGAAATGGAATTATTGGTGGAATATTTAGATTTAGTTATTAGTTGTGAGTTGTGAGTTGTGAGTTGTGAGTTGTGAGTTGTGAGTTAAAAAAATGCCGATTAGGAATTCTTAGTTCCGATTCGGCATTTTAATTTTACTGGTAAAAAATTAATTGTTAATTATCAATTGTCAATTAACTTATCCCTTTCACTCTACGAATCAACTCCTCCGCCGCTTTGCGTCCCGTCTCTGCACCACCATTCATATATCCTTGAGATTCTTTTGAGCAATGTTCGCCCGCAAATAAAATACTATTAATCGGTTCACTTTCCACACCACCAAAAGCCGTTTGTTGTCCCACGGTCATACAAGCATAACTACCCTTAGAAAGCGCTGAATTGCCCCAGTTAAAAACGCCTTTTTTCCCATTAAATTGGTCTTCAATCGTTGGATAAATAAGGTTTAATTTATTCAAATAGTCACCTACCTGACTGTCGTTCAAATCTTTACCCATTTTTCCACCGAAGAAAACTGAGTATCCTCCCGCACCCGCATTATCGTGTTGCATTTGCGAGCTATCCCAACCGTTGTGCATTAAATTACTAAGCACGTAGCCCGAAAAACCTTGCTCACGCCAGATTCTGTTGTTCATACCTAGGAACATTTTTGAGTTCGTTCCGTAGGATAATTC
>JBBAKZ010000064.1:3537-11024 GCA_040403275.1 Arcicella sp.
CCTTGATACATTTTTCTTTTTTTGGCGACATATCTACATTCATTTTCACGTCACGCAAAACCGAGAAAGGAAGCGTCATTATAACAAAATCGGCGTAAATTTCTTTTCCATTTTGGAAATTCAACCGATATTCCATTCCTTTTTCAGTGAGGGATTCTAACTGATATTCACGCTCAATTTGACTTTCCAAAGTCTTCGCCAGTGCATCCACCACTTTTTGATTTCCGCCAATTACTTTGTAACGTTCGTCACTTTCACCATAAATATCAAAACCGTTTTCGTTTTTGCCGTCTATTAAAGAAATAAAAGCTAAACAATTCTGCACGTCCGATTCCAAGCCCATTTCGGCAGTATAGGATATTCTCAATAATTCGTACAGCCAACCCGTTATTCCGATTTTTTGCAGATATTCGTCGAGTGATAATTTATCCAAAGCAATCAACGCTGGATTTTTATAATTTCTCGTGGCAACCAAATCAGCATCTTTTTTAATGGTTGGCAAATAAGGTTTTATGGCTTCAATCAACGCTTTTTCAGTGATTCTACGATTGTCGAAATAAAAATCGTGCTGAACCAAATTCTTTTTCACCTCAACTGGCGCTTGCATATCCAATAAACCAAGGTTGAATTCTTTACATAATTGTAACATATCCTTGTGGGAAGAATCAATAAATTCACCCCCCAATTCCGTAGTAATTCCATCGGCCAACAAGCCCGTAACGCTCATTATTCGTCCGCCGGTACGTTTGGCCGCTTCATAAATGGTTGGCTTAAAACCTGCGCTATTGAGATAATGAGCGGCCGTTAAGCCTGAAACACCTCCGCCAATAATGGCAATTTTAATATCTTTGGTGGAAACACAACTCGAAAAATCAAAAGCAATTAAACTGGTAAAGGAAGCGATGGAAGCACTTTTTAAAAAATTTCTTCGAGATTCATCATAATCACTGTCTGGATTTTGGGCTTGAATAAACGCTCGCTTTATTAATTTAAACAAGGGAGATTTTGGGTTTTTCATTAGTAAATTTTGGTTGTTACATTTAAAATTAGTTAAAGCAATTTATAAATTATATATTGTACTTTTTTAATCAAATCAATTTATAATTTAATTAGATAAATGCAAACCAAAACCACTACCCAGTATCTTTTCAGTATTCCAGTCATCGTGGCCGCCTTAGGCTATTTTGTGGATATTTATGATTTACTCCTTTTTGGAATCGTTCGAGTACCGAGTCTCAAAGATTTAGGTTTATCGCCCGAAGAAGTTTCATCAGTTGGCAAAAACATTTTAAACTGGCAAATGGGCGGTTTATTAATCGGCGGAATTTTATGGGGAATTTTGGGGGATAAAAAAGGACGTTTATCCGTTTTGTTTGGGTCAATCATTACGTATTCAATCGCCAATATTGCCTGCGGATTTGTGAAAGACCCCTCAACTTATGCCATTCTACGCTTCGTGGCCGGCGTAGGTTTAGCGGGCGAATTAGGTGCAGGAATTACCTTAGTTTCTGAAATTTTACCGAAAGAATTGCGAGCTTTAGGTTCATCTTTAGTGGCGGGAATTGGTTTGTTCGGAGCCGTATTTGCCTACTTCACCGTAAAAGAATTGGGCGGTTGGAGAAATGCTTATTTTGTGGGCGGAGGACTTGGAATCGTGCTTTTATTACTTCGGGTAAGCGTTTTTGAATCAGGAATGTTTGAAAATTTAAAGCATCAAGCCCATATCAAAAAAGGAGATTTCTTTTCACTCTTTACCAATAAAGACCGATTATTTAGGTATTTAAAATGTATCGCTATTGGAATACCTACGTGGTTTGTCATTGGAATTTTAGCGACTTTTGCCAACGAATTTGGCGTGGCTATGGGCATTTCAGAAGTCATTGAACCAGGGAAAGCCATCATGTTTTGTTACGTCGGACTTGCCACGGGAGATTTGATGAGTGGTGTGATTAGTCAGGTTTTGAAATCACGTAAAAAAGCCGTTGCCATTTTACTTTTTCTATCTTTGATTTGTAGCGTTGTGTACTTGTATTCAGGCATTGAAACGGCCACAGGCTTGTACGCAACTTGTGTTTTTGCGGGTTTTTCAGTGGGATATTGGGCCATGTTTGTTACCATCGGAGCTGAACAATTTGGAACAAATTTAAGAAATACAGCCGCCACAACCATTCCAAACATGGTTCGTGGAACGGTGATTTTAATGACTTCACTTTTTGCCTATTTAAAACCAACCATGAGCATATTTAACGCTGCTGCGATTGTTGGATTAATTGCCTTTATTTTAGCATTTTATTCAATTTTCACGATTCCTGAAACGCATGGAAAAGATTTGGATTTTTTGGAGGAATAAATCGGATTTATTAAATTGTAAAAATCAATTTCTTGTTTTCTTGTAAAGTAATTATTTTGTAGGTATTATTGAATGTTTTAAATAAATCATTTAATAATACCTACAACATGAAACCTACTACTTACGTTTTAGCCCTTTGTATCATCGGGTTGTCCTCTACTTTAATGGCTCAATCGGGACCATTAACAATCAAAAATCAACTCATTATCGACTCTCAAGGCAACGGAAGCGGCTTGGTATTCACGGGGTTGAACGCAAACACAGCCACTTCAACTGTTCCCACCAAAGTTTTAACGCTTGATGCCAATGGAAATACCATTATGGGTAATATGCCTGTAATTCCGGTTATTCCTACCGGTGCGACCGTGTGGAGTATGGATGCTAATAACAAAGCGAATACCCTTGCTCAAAGTGTGAGTATTGGAACTGGCATAACCATTCCTGCAGGAAACCCATACAACCTTTATGTTTCACGAGGTATTTTAGCCGAGAAAATAAGGGTAGCCGTAAATGGTTCAAGTTTTTGGGCGGATTATGTTTTTGATAAATCCTATAAGTTATCCTCCCTACGAAATGTTGAACGTTTTATTAATGAAAAAAAACATCTTCCAAATGTGCCATCGGCACAAGAAGTGAGTGAAAATGGAATTGATTTTGCTGAAATGCAAGCTATTATGTTGCGTAAAGTCGAAGAATTGACTTTGTACGTAATTAAGCAAGAAAAAGAACTTAGAACTTTGAAAAATGAAGTGAAACGGTTGAAGCAAAAATAACTTCTCAACCTAGCAAATTGACCACACATTATGTTTCAATCACCGTAAATTCATTTCATTAAATACAAAGCCAATGTTTACATTTTCAAATAAAAGCAAATATTTATATTTGCTAATCATTGCAATTTGTTATCATACTACTATCAAAGCTCAAAAGATTAGTAAATTATACATAGATGGAGAAATTTATCTCAAAGTCAAAACATTGAAATCTACCACCACTCGAGGAATTGGAACACAAGTTGTTTCTGGATTATCGGTGAATATAGCCAACGAATTACCTGTTTTGACAAAATTAGCTTCAACCTATCAGATAACAAAAGCGCAACACTCCTTCTATTATTCTAAAAATGCAACACTGAATACAGTTTATCGAATTTCACTACAAGACCCCTCCAAAATTAAAGCATTTTTAGCGGATGTTGTGAAAGATGCCACGATTGAATACGCAGAGCCTGTTCCTTTAATGACAACTATTTTTAGGCCAAATGACCCAAGTTTTAGTCCAAGTCAATGGCATTTAAACACGATTAAGGCGGATTTGGCCTGGGATATTTTCAAACGTAATGCTGCTCAAAAAATTAAAATAGCAGTGGTTGATGATGCTGTTCAAATTAACCATCCAGACTTGGCAGCCAACTGTATTCAAGGTTGGGACGTGGCAGATAATGACAATGACCCAAGTCCTCCTTCAACTGATTATAGTCATGGAACGCACGTTGCGGGAATTGCTGGAGCAGTAACTAATAACGGAATTGGCGTTGCTTCATTAGCTTATGATGGCGTTCAAATTTTACCCGTGAAATCTACCAATGTGGGGAGTGGCTCGATTACTCACGCCTATGAAGGATTGGCCTGGGCAGCAAATAATGGTGCAAAAATCATTAGTATGTCGTGGGGAGGAGGTGGCTTTTCTGTTACCGCACAAAACCTAATTAATGATGCATACAGCAGAGGAATTCTTTTGATTGCAGCGGCTGGTAACAGTTCCTCCAATTCAAAATCTTACCCTGCTGCGTACGATAACGTATTATCAGTTGCGAGCACGGGGACGGGTGATATTGCCAGTTATTTTACAAGCTACGGAACGTGGGTAGATATATCTGCTCCTGGTTCTGGAATATATAGTTCAGTACCTTATGGGGTATACGCCACTTACAGCGGAACTTCAATGTCAACGCCTTTGGTTTCAAGTTTGGCAGCATACATTTGGTCAAGGGTGCCAAATTATACAAATGCCCAAGTGGAAGCCCTCATTAAAGCATCCTCTGACAATATTGATGCGCTTAATCCCACTTATGCGGGTCAATTGGGTGCTGGAAGAATAAATGCCCAAAGAGCCATGCAAATGGCTTGCCCGGATTTTCCGGGCGATATTCCTTTGAATGTGAATGGTATGATTTCGCTCTGCACAGGGTCGTCTCAAAAGTTAACGGTTAGAAGGATTCCTAATACAACTTATCTCTGGTATAAAGACAATGTAGAAATCAGTGCAGCAGTAGACACTTTTTATAATGCCACTACTTCGGGTAACTATTACGCTAAAGCCTCTCGAAATGCTTGTTTTAATGTTTCAAATACAGTAAATATTCAAGTTTACTCAACTCCTTCTCCCGCTATAGTAGCAACCACTGATACTTCTACTTGTTTCGGTAAGCCATTATTGACCGGAAAAGGAGTTAAAGCAACGCCTGCAACTTGTGGTTCAAGACAAGATTCTGTAAGATTTACTTATACCGGAGGAACCGTTGGTTATGACGGAGGATACATTTCTGGAACAAATCCAACGGTCAATGTAACAGGTATGGGAAGTACAGCGGGTGGTTTTAAGATTAGTATTACTTGGAGAAAGCAAGATGGAGCAAGTTTCTCTGATTGTGGAAATCCTGGTTCTGGTTGTTCGTATAATAATGAAGTAAAGTTTAGCCTAAGAAGTCCATCTGGAAGAGAAATAATAATTGTTGGTGACAATACTTTTGATGGATGCATTGACCCTGGTATAGTTACCACTGTTTTTGATGATGCTGGAAGTACTATCGTATCGGGTTCAACGCAAAGAAGCGGAACTTTCAAACCCGCTACCCCATTTTCGACATTAGCCAATGAAGTTCCAAATGGCACTTGGACATTAGTTCCTGAAGATTTAGGTGGCCTCGACCCTTTGTGTGTCTCTGGTTTTTCTCTTACATTTACTGAGACAAAAGAGTCTATTTCTTGGTGGTCTGCTCCTACAAATGGCAATTTATTAGGCAGAGGAAATGTTTTAACTCCTGCTGATACACTGGCAGGTAATTATATTTATTATGCAGAAGGACAGTGTCCATCTTCGTGTCCAAGTCCACGAGTAGCCGCAAATTTTTCAGTAACTGCCAGTGCTGTACCCTTAAATTATGCCTTTGACGTTAATTTAGGAAGTAATATTAGTAGTTTGCAGTCTCAATTTAATACGCAAGAGATTACCATTGGTGGAGCCTATTCAATTACACCCCCTATTTCTGTATGCAATAATTCAAATTTAATATTGGCTGCAACGGGTTGTGGAACGAAAACGACGAAATGGTCATCGGGAGAAACGGGTGTAATCATTTATAAAACTTTTTCCACGAACACCTTTAATACATTTAAAACATACTGTTTAGAAACTTCCACTGGTTGTAAAAGTAATCAATCAACTCCCCTCAATATTCTTGTAGAACCTACTAATTTGACGGTAAATAATGAGATTTTAGCGGATAGAAAAGCATCATATCGTGCGACTCAAACGGTTGAAGGAACGAGTATTTTACGGAATAATTCTCAAATCGAATTCAACGGAGGCAGTAAAGTAGATTTATTGCCTGGATTTAGTGCAGAAAAAGGCACAATTTTTAAAGCGATGACGGGTAATTGCAGTAATAATAACAGCACCGTCATACGCAATTCGAATCATAAAGTTGATTAACGTAAAATATTTTATAAACAACCCAAAAGCAAATAAGCTTTTGGGTTGTTTATTTTATCGATTTCCTCAACTCACCAAAAATCCCGTTTCATGCTTAATCTCGGACATGACAAAAATGGAATGCGTACTCCCAATATTCTCTAAAGAAGCTAATTTATTCATCAAAAATGCTTGATATTCTCGCATGTCATGGACAACAATTTTTAACATAAAATCATAATCTCCAGAAATATTATAACATTCTTGCACTTCGTCTAATTGTACAATTTCTTGCACAAATTTTGCGCCCGCTTCTTGGGCGTGTTCTTTTAAACGAATGCTGCAAAAAACCATTAAATCCTTCGCAACCTTCTCTCGATCCACCAAAGCTACATATTTTTTGATAACCCCATCTTTTTCTAACCTTCTGACACGCTCATATACGGGCGTTGGCGAGAGGTTTAAGCGAGAAGCCAATTCCTTCGTGGTCAAAAGAGCATTTTGTTGTAAATGTCTAAGAATTTCTTTGTCGGTCGAATCCATTTTTATGGCCATAATTTTAATAGATAATTTATCGTTTCTCGGAAAAATACCTTACTTATTTAGTTAGAAATAACTGTATTTATGAATAAATAAAGTAAATATATCTAATTATTTAAAACAAAGTAAATTATTTATCCAAAACCGATAAATTTGTAACAGATTTTATTGAGAAAATATTGGCAAGGATTTATAAATGGTAAATTTGAATTTTACTAAGAAAATTCATTTCTAATGTTTTTCAGTAAAAATTAAAATTTATAATAATTGATTTTGAAATACATTTAGTAAATGCTCAAAGCTCATTGCTCAAAGCTATGATTTAAGATGATGAATAGACCAAATATAAAAGACGTACTAAAAAACCGAATTCTTGTGCTTGACGGAGCCATGGGTTCGTTGATTCAAGAATATAAATTATCCGATGCTGATTATCGTGGCGAGAAGTTCAAAGACTTTCCGCATGAGGTAAAAGGCAATAATGATATGCTTTCGATAACTCGCCCCGATGTTATTAAGGAAATTCACGCCAAATACTTTGAGGCTGGAGCGGATATTGCCGAAACGAACACATTCTCAGGCACTTCCATCGCCATGGCGGATTATCACATGGAGGACTATGTGTACGAATTGAACTACGAATCTGCCAAAATTGCCCGTGAAGTAGCCGATGAATTTACGGCAAAAGACCCAAGTAAACCACGTTATGTTACGGGTTCAATTGGACCAACGAATAGAACTTTATCGTTATCGCCCGATGTAAATGACCCAGGTTATCGTGCCGTTACTTTTGATGAATTGGTAGATGCTTATTACGAGCAAATTCAAGGTTTGATGGATGGTGGAGCGGATTTATTATTAGTAGAAACCATTTTTGATACCTTAAATGCAAAAGCTGCCATTT
>JBBAKZ010000065.1:0-3681 GCA_040403275.1 Arcicella sp.
TAATTAACTAAACCTTTTTTAAGACAAGTATCTGTAAATCAATTAATTAAACCTATTTAACTAAAAATTTTAATTTAAAGACCTTTAAAATTTACAATTATCTAAACAGTACTTTAAACAAAAAATAAAACAATAAACACGTAATTAAAATGAAAAATCTCGTAAAAACCTTGGTAATCGCTGCTTTGTCGGCCCTAAGTTTTATCTCAAATGCAACTAATCGTAATGTAATTCCCACAAAATCGAAGACTTTTGAGGTCGGTATGTACCAGTCCGTTAATACCATGAAAATGAATGTCATGATTGAAAAATCAACGGATAAAAATCTAACAGTTATTTTAAGAAATGAAAAAGGAGAAGTTCTTTGCAATGAGCGAGTTACGAAAAATGCTAAAATGTATCACGGAAAATTTGATTTGAGTGAATTAAGCGATGGGAAATACACTTTTGAATTCACTAAAGGAGATGAAAAAGTAGTAAAAGAAGTGAATTTGGTAACGACTAAACCTACGACAATCAGCCGCCAGATTGCAGTTCAATAATACAATACCTCTTTGACTTTCTATGAAAATAAAAACCGTAATACGATGATGATTCGTATTACGGTTTTTTTGTTTATGTTTGTAATATGGCAGTGCGCCAAATGACAAACTCGATATGAAAATTTTTCCAAATTTAGCATTCCTAAAAACTCAGGTAGGGCAGGAGATAGGTACCACGCCTTATATGACCGTTACCCAAGAGATGATTAATAATTTTGCCAAAGCTACCCAAGATTTTCAATGGATTCATGTAGATTTGGAAATGGCGAAAAAACATTCTCCTTTCAAAACGCCCGTAGCGCACGGATTTCTCACGCTTTCCCTCGCTCCTAAATTTATGGCCGATCTTTTTAAAGTTGAATCCGTGAAAATGGGCGTGAATTATGGTGCCAATAAAATCCGATTTACCTCCTCCGTGCCGTCGGGTAGTCAAGTTCGTATGCGGGCGAGTTTAATGGAAGCTGAAGAGGCGAAACCTTCGGGTTTGAGAATCACGATGAACTGTATTTTTGAAATTGAAGGGCAAGAAAAACCTGCTTGCGTTGCAGAGTTAATCTCGATGCTTTATGAGTGAAATACAATTTGTGAATTGTGATTTAGTGATTGGTCATTAGATTCACTTAATTAAATTATTCTTTCAAAATTCACAGCTTATTATATTAGGCTTATTAAATCACAACTCACGAAATCAAAACTCACAAATTGAATATGAGATTAAAAGACAAAATTGCCATTATTACCGGTGCTGCCCGAGGGATTGGAGCGGCGGCTGCTGAACTATTTTGCCGTGAAGGAGCAACTGTTATTATCTGGGATTTATTAGAAGCGGGCGAAGAAACTGCCATAGCGCTTCGTGAACAAGGATTTCAATGTGAATTTATGCACATAAGCACCACCGATGTTCCTGCCATTGAAGCGGCAAGTCGTGAAATTTTTGAGAAATACGGTCGAATTGATATTCTAATAAATAATGCAGGAATCACTCGTGACAAAACGCTTTTGAAAATGTCTCACCTCGAATGGCAAATGGTCATTGATGTCAATTTGACAGGCGTTTTCAATTGTACAAAATCCATCGCTCCGTTGATGGTTCAACAAAATTATGGCCGGATTATTTGCACTTCTTCGGTTGTGGGTGTACATGGAAACTTTGGACAGACCAATTACGTAGCTGCCAAAGCGGGCGTAATCGGGATGGTGAAAACGTGGGCGAAAGAATTAGGAAAATATAACATTACTTCAAATGCCGTTGCGCCTGGTTTTATCAAAACCGAAATGACCGATGCTATTCCAGAGGCTGTTCGTTTGGAAGTTATTAACGCTATTCCAGTAAGAAGAATGGGCGACCCGATGGATATTGCCAATGCTTATTTATTCTTAGCTTCGGACGAATCGGGGTTTGTGAATGGACAAGTTTTAGGCGTAAATGGCGGGCAAGCTTCTTAATGAGTGATGAATTATAAGTTATGAGTTATGAATGTTTTACTTCATAACTCATAACTTATAATTCGCAACTAATCTTAGTGTCCACCATTTGGTTTTGGACCACCAGGACCGCCTTGTCCTTTTCCGTGAGGAGGAATTTGCAATTCTTCCTTAAATACACCGGCTGAGGTGAACTTCAACACTTTATGTCCAGTACCATTATCCAATCCAACAATTAGATTTCCATCGGCATCTGCACCCGCACGTTTGATTGTATAACCTGCATAATTTGTCGATACATAAGCACTTACGCTGGCAGGAAGTGCCGTAATCGCTACTTCAGTCAATCTTGCTTTCGTTCCGTAACGTTCTAATTTTTCAATAAAAACACCTTTTCCATCAAATAATAAACCCGTATTAACCCCATTTAGTGATAAACCAACCACAAATTGTCCTTTTTCATCCTTTCCAGCAAATTTAATTGCTGCTCCTGCATAATTGGCATTGATGTAAGTGGTAACACTACTTGGCAAAGTTGCCGCATCGATACTCGTTAAATTTCCTTTGCATTTTCCTTTCGTAACGGTATCATTCACGGCCGCAGTACGAGCCGCCGACGATGCCATCGAAGAAAATACTTCATCTAATGAGGTGTCAGGTGTTACATCCTGATTTTTGCAACTTGCCAAGAAAAGTCCTGACACAGCCGTTAATAAAAACAATACTTTTTTCATGTTGAATAATTTTTAATTAATGATGTTTGGTATAGAATACGGAGGTTAGTTAGGTTGTATTGCTTTTGCTGTAAAAAATAGTTTTCCAGAGAATACTTAGTTACGCAGATGGCGGGATTCACCAATAAGAGAAGAAGATTGCTGACTTTTATGTTTAGCGTAAAGAATGAAGATAATTAAGTTAGGGCAGAAAAAATAAATATTTCCATGCTTTACCCCTTCCAATATTTCTTCAAATTATAGCTAAAACTCAGCATAAAATATTGTTGGAGAACATTTGATTGCGTGTCTTCGATGTAATTGGTGGTGATATTTCGTTGGATGCTGGTGTTTTGTTTCAACAAATCAAATACTGAAAGGCGAATTTCGCCCGTTTGATTTGTAAACATTTTTTTGGCAACGGCCATGTTCCAAAGGGTATATTTTTGGTTAAAACTTGACGATAATCCCGAGTAAGAATAATATGTAGCATCGGTATTGAAAACAAAGCCATTTCCGATAATAAGGTTGAATCTAATTTTTAAATTCTGATTAAAATACTGATTATTTAAACTCGAAGAAAGCGTGTTTTGGGCTGCACTAAAATTAGCATTGGATGAAATCGTAAAATCAAGTTTTGTACTGATATTACTGCTCAAAACTAATCCAAATGAATACCGTTGGCCATCGGAATAGTTTAATTGATTGTTATTTAATCCAGGCGTACGAGTAAAATTTGCGGTAAGGTTGGAGTTAATATTCGACTTAATAAACTTTAACGGAAATCCATACGACAAAAATCCTCTGACAGAATATTGACCATCCAAATTAACGGGGCGAGCCAATTGTGAACCCGTTTTTAGAATAATGTTTCGGTCGATAACCGTGTCTTTAGAAGCGATAAAATTGCTATTTGTGATGTTAGCTTTCACGACATTTCCGCTCATCAAAGCCACAAAATTGGAAAAAATTATGGAGTACACGGGCTTTGATATTTTATT
>JBBAKZ010000065.1:3691-10751 GCA_040403275.1 Arcicella sp.
TATATCGCAATGAAAATTGATGCTGATATTCTTGCGAAAGCGTAGCGTTTCCCGTTGAAAGTCGGAGTGGGTTATTGTTATTTACCACTTCTTGTAATTGACTAATGGAAGGTTGTTGGGTTTGAGTTTGATAATTAAATTGAAGTGATTTTGATTTGCTTCTTATATTATAACGTACTGAAAATGAGGGAAGTATATTGCTAAAACTTCTATCGAGATCGTATTTTCTTGGAAAAATTTGTTCATTAACTAAGTTAGCATTTTGATATCTGACTTCTGAGGAAATTTGTAAATCTTTGGAATTATAACGATAGCCCGTTCCAATTTTATAATTGTAATAATCACTATTAAACACGTTGCTCAAAAGCGTATCTAATCGATTATAGGTTTGTTGAGCATCGGAAAAGTTGTAAGAATATTTTTCGGATTGGTTTTCATTATATCCAAAACTGGTGCTAACGAATACGAAACTTGTTCTACTTAAAGGTTCTGAATAATAAAAATTTGAATTAATTCCCCAGCCATTTGCATTCGTAAGGGCATCTTGATTAAGAATTTTTGAGGATGGAGTTGCGCCATAAAAATTATTGACTGATTTCAATAATCTATCTGCTTCTCGATTGTTATAAGTGGTGGATAAATTGAATGTCAAAGAACGCCCAATTTTAGCAAACCGATGTCTAAATAAAAGATCATTGGAGAAATTTATAGCGAAGTTGCTACTAATATTTTTATTGACAACATCGTTTAGTTTTTGGGTTTTCAAGGCAGTAAGTCCCGAATATCCCGAATTTAAGTCTGTATTTTGAACACTTACATTGGGAGTCATTACCAAAGAATTCCGGTCGTCAATTTTGTATTCCAACCTAAAATACGCCCGATGATTTAAACTTTTTGAAAAGGAATTACTGCCTTCTGTATAAGTTTGGCCCGTATTGGTGCTTTGAATATATTGCTGAAAAGTATTTTCTAGAATTGAATTTGTGGCTTGATTTAGGAAATAACTTCCTTGAAACTTCAACTTAGTTCCCCATTCATTTGAATAGTTTAATCCCAAAGCGTTGGTTGTATTATAGCCAGGTTGATTATTTACTAAAAAATTACCCGAATTATCCGTTCCTCCGCCTGCTTGTCCACCGCCGCCACGATTTCCACCGCCGCCGCCTCTGCGGGTTTGCGCCGAACCAGAAGCTACGCCTAATAAATCTTCGGAAGAAAAATTCTGGATATTGATATTATTGGTCTGAAAAAGTGCCGTAAACCGACTATTTCCCTTAAAACGATTGATGCTGGCATTTACTTTATAAGTATCATTGGAGCCAATTCCAGCCGAATTACGCCCAAAAATACCATTTCGCATCTCTGGACGAGTGGTGATATTGACGGTTTTGGTCGTATTGCCATCGTCCAATCCAGTCAGTTGCGATTGTTCACTCAGTTGGTCGAATACTTGTATTTTGTCAATCACTTCAGAGGGAATATTTTTGAGGGCTGCCGTCGCATCTTTGCCAAAAAATAGTTTTCCATCAATCATGACCTGTTTCACTTCATCACCTTGAATTTGCAGTTTTCCGTTGTCCATTACTGCTCCCGGTAATTTTTCTAATAATTCATCGGCATTGGCATCGGGATTAACTTTAAAGGCTTTAGCATTAAATTGAAGCGTATCCACTTTTTGGATTGTGGCCGCCACTTGTCCAATTACCTTCACTTCCTTGAGTTGTTGACTGTTTTCTTCTAAAAAAATGGTGGATACATGATAGGTAGAATCCTTTGAGATAATAATATTTTGTCGAGATGCTTGATAACCCAAAAAGCTCACACGAATTGAATAATTTCCATGAGTAATTCCTGAGAGCGTGAACTTCCCAAAACTATCCGTTGGAACGGTTTTTCTTTTGGAAGAATCGGCCATATCAATCACACTCACATAAGCACTTTTGAGGGTTTTTTGCGTAAGAATTTCCCGAACTTCCCCAACGATAGATGATTGGGCAAATAAGCTATTTGAAATAATGATTAGGTTAACAAGTAAAAGAATTTTTTTCATTTTGATAACAAGGATGAACGCTGAGGATAAATGAAATGGGTTGAGGGTAAGGATAAAAATGTGAACTAATTATTCAGAATCTTCCATTTATATCATCTTAAAATTATGTATATAATTTTGTATTATGACAATTTTAAACTCGCACGGTTTACTGAATTTTCAAATAGTTTATAATTTTTGTTACCAAATACCCTAATTAATAGACTAATAGGCATTCTTTCACGAAATACAAGTATAAAACCTTGAAAAACAGAATAAAACCATCGATTTTCTTTTTGATTATCAGATAATACTCGTAATTTTGCACCCCTGATTTTAGCGTCAATTGTGATTTATTGAAGGGGTAATTTAGTGAATATCGCTAAAGCCAGAACTAATTAACTCACAAATCGCAAAGTTAGGGACGTGTATCTCAAATAAAACAATACAAAATGCCAACTATACAGCAGTTAGTAAGAAACGGCAGAGAGCAATTGACTTTTAAATCAAAGTCTCCAGCCTTAGATTCTTGTCCTCAACGTCGTGGTGTGTGTACGAGGGTTTATACAACTACGCCTAAGAAGCCAAACTCGGCTATGCGTAAAGTAGCCCGTGTACGTTTAACCAACGGTAAAGAAGTAAACGCCTATATTCCAGGTGAAGGACACAATTTGCAAGAACACTCAATCGTATTGATTCGTGGTGGTCGTGTGAAAGATTTACCAGGTGTACGTTACCATATTATCCGTGGTGCATTAGATACTTCGGGAGTAAACGGACGTCGTCAACGTCGTTCTAAATACGGTGCAAAACGTCCTAAGCCAGGTGCAGTAGTAGCACCAGTAAAAGGTGGAAAAGGCGGAAAGAAAAAATAGTTAATAGATAACAGTTAATAGATAATAGTGGATAGCATTTTTGTAGTGAAATCAACTATTACTTATTAATTATCAACTATTAATTAACAAAACAGTCCAGTATGCTCAGTTAAGGCAGAAGATGGGCTAAACTTAAAAAATTAACAAAGACAACAATGAGAAAGTCAAAACCAAAGAAAAGATACGTGTTGCCTGATCCTAAATTTAAGGATGTAATGGTGACGAAGTTTGTAAATAATTTGATGTATGATGGTAAAAAATCAACGGCATTCACGATTTTTTACGGTGCATTAGACAAAGTTGAAGATAGAACGAAGGAGAAAAACGGTTTAGAGCTTTTCAAAAAAGCATTAAACAACGTTATGCCAACGGTAGAGGTTAAATCTCGCCGTGTTGGTGGAGCTACGTTTCAAGTACCAACGGAAGTTCGTGCTGACCGCAGATTGTCAGTAGGGATGAAATGGTTAATTCTTTACGCTCGTAAGCGTGGGGACAAAACGATGATTGACCGTTTGGCTAATGAAATCATGGCAGCCGCAAAAGGTGAAGGTGCAGCAGTAAAGAAGAAAGACGATACGCACCGTATGGCAGAAGCTAATAAAGCATTCTCTCACTTTAGATTCTAATTCAATTCATAACAACGAGATACACACGACAAAAAAAGCGAAGACCGAAAGGTTTTCGCTTTTTTTGTGTTGTATAGTTCTCGGAAGTTTCAGAACTTTGCGAAAATAAAAACCTGTAAAATATTATGCTTCAACGAATTCAAACTTTATTATTGGCCTTCGTGGCGATTGCGATGTTGGCGGTAACGGCTTTACCAATTTGGGAAAAAAGCAGTGCTGCTTTAAATGAAAAAGTCACCCTCAATTCTTTTGCTTTAGAATATTTCAAAGGAACCGCTGCTGTAAGTAGTGAAAATACGATGATAATTGTGATTTTATCGATTATTTCTGCCTGTATTGCGGCTTTTTCAATTACACAATACAAGAAAAGAATGCTTCAAATGACTTTGGGTTTGATTAATTCTATCTTAATTGCGGTTGTTTTAGGATATACTTTTTATCAAGTTTTTAAGGTAGCCATCCCAATCTTTGAGCCTGAAAATCAAGGGTCTTACGGGGCAGGATTCATTGCAGCGGTCGTGGCAATGTTGTGTAATATGATTGCCAACCGTTTTATTAGAAGAGACGAAATGTTAGTAAAATCTGCGGATAGAATGCGTTGATTTAGTATTGTGGATTTGGGATTGCGGATTGAAAGTAAATCCGCAATCCCAAATCGAATATCCAAAATCAAACAAGTCCTTCTTTCAATAAATCGTGTAAATGCACAAATCCCAAAGGTTTATTATCTTGAACTACTACGAGTTGTGTAATATTTTTTTCCTGCATAATCTGTAATGCTTCCACCGCATAGGCATCGGGTGGAATGGATTTTGGTGAAATAGTCATGATATCTTTGGCCGTTAATCCTGCCACATTATCATATTGATTTAACATTCTTCGTACATCTCCATCCGTAATTATACCTGCCATTTCTTTATTTTCTTTCAAGACTGCCGTTGCTCCCAAGCGTTTGGAACTGATTTCAATGATTGTTTCTTTGACCGTCGAAGATTCTTGGACTATTGGTAATTCATGATTTGGATAAATATCCGAAACTTTCAAATACAATTTTTTGCCTAAAGCACCCCCCGGATGATATTTGGCAAAGTCATGACTGTTGAATCCACGACATTCGATTAAACACACCGCTAGGGCGTCTCCTAGGGCTAATGCAACAGTTGTGCTGATGGTGGGAGCAAGGTTTAGGGAATCTGCCTCACGTTCGGCAAGGGCATGAAGAATAAAATCTGCATTTTTTCCGAGATAAGAACTTGGATTTGAAACCATTGCGATTAATTTTGTTCCAGTCCTTTTAATAAGGGGTACTAAAACTTTAATTTCGGGCGTATCACCAGACCTCGAAATGCACATCACGGTATCCCCTTTTTGAATCATCCCTAAATCGCCATGAATGGCATCGGCAGCGTGCATGAATAGTGAGGGTGTTCCAGTTGAATTAAGCGTAGCTACTATTTTTTGAGCAATAATTGCCGATTTTCCAATACCAGTAATTACGAAGCGTCCAGAAGAGCTAAGTAGGTGATTTACACAGGATTCAAATTCAGAATCAATCAACGGAACAATTTTTAGGATTGAATTTGCTTCATCTTCTAAAACTTTTTTTGCAGTTGATTGAATATTTTTTATTAATTTCAATGTACGAAGTATTTTTAATTGATTGATTTTTTACTGATTTCACTGCAAAGATAACAAATAAGAAAGCCTGTATTATCAATGTCTACGGTTTACTTGTTTCAGTAAATCAATAATGAATCCAAGTGGTAAATTTGTTTAGCAGAATAAAGATTTTACCTTAAACTTGACTTTTGATAACAACGAGAGAAAAATATTTGATGTGAAGCTTTATTTATAATAAGTATGCAGTAAAACTTATTTGACAGTATTCACGGAAATGATTTTTTAGTAAAACCAACACCTTTAGTGTTATTTTAAAGGATTAAATACTGCAAACTAATTACTGCCTACTACTGATGGGAATTAGACAATTTAAGTCTTTTTATTCTGTGGAACCATTTTTAGGAATTGTTCAATGGCAAAATGAACAAGATTGTTACCCTGATACTTTATATTTAGAAAGTGTAAATATTAATTAATCAACCACCAAATACTTTATTATAACCTCAATTAAGATTGAATAAAATGACTGTTACCAAAGAAACCGCCGATATGTTGAAAGAGAAATTGAAAGAGACTTTTGGTTTTTCACAGTTCCGGGGTGAACAAGAAGCTATTATCCAAAACACCCTCATCGGTGAAAACACCTTCGTAATCATGCCCACTGGGGCAGGAAAATCACTTTGTTATCAAATGCCTGCCATAGCGATGGAAGGAACGGCCATTGTGATTTCACCTTTGATTGCTTTGATGAAAAATCAGGTAGATCAAATGAATGCTTTTGGTATTAATGCACAATTTCTGAACTCATCTTTGAATCGGGCAGAAATGACCAAAGTAAAAAATGCAGTAGTGAAAGGGGAGGTGAAATTACTTTATATCGCTCCTGAGTCCCTGACGAAGGAGTCTAATCTATCCTTTCTTAAAGAAGCTAAAATCTCTTTTGTTGCCATTGACGAAGCTCATTGTATTTCAGAATGGGGCCATGATTTCCGTCCTGAATATCGCCGAATCAGAAGTATTGTTGAAAGCTTGAATAAAAAATTGCCAATTATTGCGCTTACCGCAACGGCAACACCAAAAGTTCAACAAGATATTCAGAAAAACTTGAATCTTGACGATGCCAAACTCTTCAAATCATCTTTCAACCGTAAAAATCTATATTACGAAATACGGGCAAAACGTGATGATATTGATAAACAGATTATTAAGTATATCAAAACTAATCACGGTAAGTCGGGAATTATCTACTGTTTGAGTCGCAAGAAAGTTGAAGAAATTGCTAATTTGTTGGTAGTTAATGGTGTAAAAGCCCTTCCCTATCATGCAGGCTTAGATTCTGATGTGCGGATGGCAAATCAAGAGGCTTTCTTGAATGAAGAAACCGAAGTAATGGTTGCCACAATTGCTTTCGGGATGGGCATTGATAAACCAGATGTTCGTTTCGTTATTCACTACGATGCGCCAAAATCTTTGGAGGGATATTACCAAGAAACAGGCCGTGCGGGTCGTGATGGATTAGAAGGAACGTGTATCATGTTTTATGCAAAAGAAGACATTACAAAACTTGATAAATTTAACAAAGATAAAACCAGTGTTGAACGTGATACGGCTCGAATGTTGCTTCACGAAATGGTACATTATGCAGGTTTAGGCACCTGCCGTCGCCGTCAATTGATGAATTATTTTGGTGAATACATGGACCAAGACTGCGGTTTTTGTGATAATTGTAATAAACCAACGCCAAAATATAAAGCCGAAGAAGCCGTGGTTTTAGCCTTGAAAACGGTTGAATTAACGGGTGAAAGCTATGATGCTCAGCACATTGCGGATATTTTGATGGGATATAAAAGCCAAAATGTTGGCACACAAGACCACCAAACGATTCCAACTTTTGGAAAGGCAAAACAATA
>JBBAKZ010000066.1:0-1973 GCA_040403275.1 Arcicella sp.
AAAAGTATACATCGACAGCACTTCCTTTGCCCTTGTACAAATAGATGCAAGCGTAGGGAAACAAGCCAATATTAACTTTATCGACAAAATTAAGATTTCTCAGGAATTAGAACAAACCTCCGATGGCGGATGGTTACCTTCAAAGACTCGTTTTTTGATTGATATTGCGGAAATTTCTAAAAATTCGGCGGGCATGTTGTTAAAAATGTATATTTCCAACAAAAACTTTGTAATTAATCAGCCAAAAGATTTGAGTTTTTATGATTTGCCAATCGAAGTAGCTGAGGATTCAAAAGAAACAGACTCAAAATATTGGTTGGAAGCACGTCATGAATCATTATCCTCACAAGATATTCTGGCTGAAAGATTGATTGATACCATTAGGAATGTACCCATTGTAAAGACCTACGTTGAGATTGCTGAAATTATTGCCAGTGGTTTTAAACGTTTCGACAAATTTGCCTTTGGACCCTACATTAATTTATTTGCGGTCAATGCTGAAGAGGGTTTGCGCACACGTTTTGGGTTTAAAAGCTTGTCAGGTTTTAACAAAACCTGGATAATCAAAGGATGGGTCGGTTTCGGTACAAAAGACTTAGTGCTAAAATACGGCGGCGAAGTAGATTATATTCTTTCACGTCGACATTGGACCGTGGCAGGTATCAAACATAGCTACGACATTGAACGCCTTTCGTTAACGCCTGAATTAATTGGGGATAATAAAATATTTTACGCTTTTACTCGCTGGGGTAATTTCTCAGGCGCTTTTTATCGCCGAGAAAATGAAATATTTATAAAAACTGAACCAACCAAAGGAATTTCTTTCAATGCTGCTTTCACTAGTCGAAATTTTAACCCCTTGTTTAATTTCCAATTTAGAACTCAACCAGAACTTGGTGTTAACTCCCCAACGCTCGACGGTTACGAGGATAGTTTTTTTACCTTAGAGGCAAGATTCGCCAAAGGAGAAACTTACCTAATGGATGGTAACGAAAGGATAGCACTTGGCTCGAAGCGGGTTCCCGTAATTACACTAGCTTACCAACACGGGATGAAAGGTGTGCTGGGAAGCAATTTCAATTACAACAAGTTTACGGCAAAAATTTACCAGTCGTTCCGTTTAGGTAATCTTGGCCGTTCTGATTATACCATTCAAGCAGGATATATCCCTACCGATTTACCAGCGCCGCTGTTATTCCCGCATTTAGGGAATCAAACCTTCTTTTACAACCGTGCCGCCTTCAACACGATGCACTTCTTTGAGTTCGTGAGCGATAAATTTGTATCACTTAACTACAATCACAATTTTGAAGGCTTACTTTTTAATCGTATTCCTGCACTAAGACAATTAAAATGGCGTTTAATTACCTCGGCCAATGTCATATTCGGAAGTCAACGAGAATCAAATCTTGAACTCATGAACGAAGCCATACCTATAATCAATCCTCGTATCAGTGGAAATACATCACGTCCAAGATATAATTTTTCCGCCCTTGACCCAAGTATTCCTTACGTGGAAGTTGGGTATGGCATTGATAATATCTTTAAAATTTTTAGAATTCAAGCTTTTCATCGCCTAACGTACCTTAACCATGAGACGCCAGGTGGTGCTTTACCAAAATCTTTTGCCTTAAAAGCATCCGTACATTTTTCTTTCTAAAATTACTTTTACTTACACTCCTTCTTTTACGATGTTGTTGAACAAATGTATGAGAAGGAGTTTTTTATGCTTCAGTGATAACAGATAAGTCTAATTTCGATATTTGGTGCTATCATTGTTATATTTTTCTCGGTCTGGGTAACAAAATACGTAATGACAGCGTTGATTCTACTAATAATTTAGTGATTAATAACTGCTGATACTGCCAGTCATATTATAACTGCTGATGCTGCCAGTCATGGCTGACTGCTTAACGTTAGTAAACTTTGAAACAACTGATTTGCTTACTAATAATTTTGAGTTGATTTTTGAT
>JBBAKZ010000066.1:2073-10697 GCA_040403275.1 Arcicella sp.
AGTAAACTTTGAAACAACTGATTTGCTTACTAATAATTTTGAGTTGATTTTTGATGTTTTCATGATTTTTAATATTTTTGAATTTTTGTTGTGATGACAATACAAATTTGCATCACCTTGAGAGGTAATTTTAAAATATTATCTTAAATTAGCTTTTCACAATCCCAATAGAATAAAGTTCCTTCTTTACTAAAATCCTTAATCTTAAATTTCAACTATTTGACGGGTAAATGATTAAAAGAATAGTATCCAATAAACTTTTACAAACCCATGCAATTGCTTGGATAGTTTACATCATATATTTTAGTTCATTAATAAAACATTTTTATGGTATCCCATTATCAGTTAGTTTTCTTGGACAGACCATCTTGCATAGATTCGGTGATATTCTTTTATTCTATGCTAATGCTTCTTGGATTTTACCTAATTATTTTTCCCTAAGAAAATTATATTTATTAGTATTATCATTTGTCTTTGTAGTACTTTGCTATGTTGGATATGGATATCTTCTTGAATTTTATCTTTTCCAATTTTTAAGCATCACGCTTCCAAATGATGTTCCTGTGTTAAGCAAAGTTATTTCTCAAGCAGTTTTAACGGGAAGTAACTTTATAATTTTTAGTCTCGGTTATTATTTTTCCCAAAGAGTAATCCAGCACCAGAAAGAGATTACACAAAAAGAAGTAGAAATTGCTACCCAAGAATTAGCACTTGTAAAAAAAGAGAAAGAACTTGCCGAAGAGAAAGAGAAAAATGCTATCTTAGCGAAGGAAAAAGCACAGGCAGAAATGGCTTTCCTTCGAGCCCAAATAAATCCCCATTTTTTATTTAACACCCTAAATCTAATATATGCCAAGATTATCACCTCCACAAAAGAGATTGCGGGCGATATGATTTTAGAGTTTTCAGCCAAGATGCAGTATGCTACCAGTGCTAAAATGCAGGAAGATACAGTCGATATTAGTGGTGAACTTGACTTTGTGAAACGTTATTTAAAAATGTTTAAAGCCCGTAATCAACATAATGCTCACATTGATTATGATGAAGAAGGGTATATGGGTTCGCACCGAATTGTGCCTATGGTTTTGATTACAATAATAGAAAATGCTTTGAAACATGGGTTAGTCGATGATGCGAATAATCCTTTAATTATAAGAGCAAGTTTGATTGATGATTTTTTTGTATTTATGGTTAGTAATCAAAAGAATCCTTATCCCCATGAAATTGCAGGAAAAGGAAATACAGGGGTTGGCATTGTAAATATTATTAAACGGTTAAATACTGTTTACAAAAAAGGCGGTTTTACCTTAGAATCCGAAGATTTAAATGATGATTATATAGTAACCTTTACAATAAATTATAAACTTATATAAAAATGATTAATTGCATTGCAGTAGATGATGAACAGTCGGCATTAGACATCATGATTAGCTACATAAAAGATACTCCGTTTTTGAATTTGGTAGCTGCCACAACAAATCCTATGGAAGTTGTCGGAATATTGCAGTCTAATAGTGATGTAGATTTAGTTTTTGCTGATATTCAAATGCCTCGTATGAATGGATTAAACTTGGTAAGCCTTTTTGACGGAAAAGTAAAATTTATCATGACTACAGGCTATCAAGAATACGCTTTACAAAGTTTTGAATTTGGCGTAATTGATTATTTGGTAAAACCATTTGGGTATCAACGTTTTTTGAAAGCGGTAAGTAAAATGCCTTTTGAAATGACCTTGGTAGATGTGCCTGTAGAAGACACAGAACCAGAACCACTACCTACAAGAGAAGAATATATTTTCGTGAAGGTAGATGCCAAAGGGAAATTTCACAAGGTTTTATACAAAGATGTAATTTATATAGAAGCACAAAAAACCTACGCTTCTATCACGACCAATGACGAGCGAGTGACGACTAATTTGACACTTTCAGATTTAGAAAAACGTTTACCAATCGACCGTTTTATGCGTGTACACCGTTCATACATTATTGCTAAAGATAAAATAACGGGTATTGAAGGAGATGAAGTTATTCTGGATAAAGTTTTGAGAATACCCATTGGGGATACTTATAAAGATACTTTTGCCGGTTATATTGAAGGAAGTGTTTATTTTAAAGAACAAGATACAGCCGTAGTTTTAGGTAAACGAGTAAAGAGAAGCTTAAGACCCTGAATAAGTTAAAGTTACGGGTTGGGGCGTATCGTACACGCCCAAAAGAAGAAGGTTTAACGGAAATATCGTTAAACCTTCTTCTTTTTATATCGACAAGATGATTTATTAGATTTAATGAAATACGATTTATAATTCAAAGCGCTAGGGTCAGTACAACCCTCTAAATTTAGGACTTCAATATTTTTAAAATCTATGGGATGGCTTTCGGCTTGGAGAGCGATATAGCCTGATTTTAAGGGCGTACCATCTTTTTTCTTCCATTCTTCTATCCTCGCTTTATCCATTTTGGCCACTTCCCAATCTTGTTTTCCACCCACAAATCCTCCGCCAATTTGCGTTTTATTGTATGTCAAAACGGTATCTCCATTAATTATTTGATGCACCACTGAATCTCCCAAAACAATCGCTTCGGCACTAACCCATTGGTCACCATCGAAGGTTTTTGAATCTGAATCGATGCAATGAGCAGGTCGTAAGCTTCCTTGCATGTACGCCTGTGTCCCCGGCGAGCAAAGATTGCCTGTATGACGTTCGCCTTTGCCTAAACCACCTAACAATTGCATTTCTAAAGATATGGGGAAGGTTTGTTCAAAAGTAAGACTTTCGGCAGATTGTGAATGTAGCATAATGCCGCTATTTCGATTATTCCAGATAGCTCCTCCTGGTGTTTGTTTGCCGTTGAAACGATATTTGAAACGTACGATATAATAAGAAAAGGGCTTTTTGTAGTAAATGTGACCATATTTTTCATCAAAATTTTGGTATTTATCGTACATAATTCTCATCATACCATTTTCAACTTGAAAGGTATTTTTATAGTTATCGTTCAGGGGTTGTCCTGAAATTTTGATGTCCCAACCCGCAAGGTCTTTGCCATTGAAAATTGACACCCAATCTTTAACATCTGCTTTTTTTTGAGCGAAAGTCAGATTGGATAATAAAAGGAGCATTAAAACATTTTTCATCGTTTGATTAGTTTATTCAAAGTCATGCAAGATAAAGATTATTTATCAAAAATTTATTTTGAACGCATAGATTTGCCGGATAGGATGATAATAATTTGTCTTTAAACTATTAATTATCAAACCTTTCCATTAATTTTGCAAACCCAAAATCGAAGTTTATGGTACTTTCGAAATTGGTTTTCAAATTTAACGTACCAACACAATGAATCAAAAAATCAGAATTAAATTGAAGTCATTTGACCATACTTTGGTGGACAAATCGGCTGAGAAAATCGTTAAAGCGGTAATTGCTACGGGTGCAGTAGTTTCAGGACCAATTCCTTTACCTACGAAAGTTGAGAAATTCACCGTTTTACGTTCTCCACACGTGAACAAAAAAGCTCGTGAGCAGTTCCAATTATGTACTTACAAGCGTCTAATCGACATTTTCTCATCATCTCCCAAAACAGTTGATGCGTTGATGAAATTAGAATTGCCTTCGGGTGTTGATGTTGAAATCAAGGTGTAGTTTTCGGTAAACGGTTCACGGTGAACGGTTCATGGAAAATTAAACTAAAAAGGGCAGATAGAAAATTTCTATTTGCCCTTTTTCTTTGATGCTTTCCCGTGAGCGTTTACCTTTAACCGTTCACCGCAAACCGAAAATTCACTTCATCTTATAAGCAGGATGATTTTTCATATATTCATCAAATGAGAATTTTCCCGAACCAATGATCCAAAAAAGCACCAATAAAATAAAGACAATCAAAGACAACCAAAGTTCGGAGTTAACAAAGGTAAAGCCATTTCTAAGGTTGGTAAAAAAAACCGCTACAAACAAAATTGGTGCCTGAAATGCCGAAGCTAAGCGAGTTAGACAACCTAATGCAATCAATAATCCTCCAACTAAATGAGCAAAAGCAACGTAATGTACTGCCACATACGAAAAAGCATTGAAATGCAATCCCTCCGTCAAGGCTGATAATTGTGAAGTATCCCCAATAAAACTCATTCCTTTATAAATCAGTAAAAGCCCTAATGCGATTCTCACGATGTCGAGCCAAGCTGGATGATGCGAATCACCCCAATGTTCAATGCGTTCGATAGTTGTCATAGTATTTATTACGTTTTATGATTTTCTTTATTGAATTTATAAAATAAGTATTACAATGTCAAGAGAGTCTTGTACTTTTTTGCGAAAAAAATGAATAAAATTACTTAATTGGCAATTTATCCGACCATGATATATTTTGAATTCTGCCAACTTTGGATCGTTAAAACGGTTCACAGTAAACGGTCAATGGTGAACGGTTTTGGCAAAATCAATATTACAATTTTAGTATTCTTAACCAAACCGGTTACCGTGAACGGTGAACCCAAAAAAAAATGAAGTCATTATTAAAACTCACAGTCTTGATATTATTTACCTTCCAAGGTTTTTCGCAGGATATTAACATTCGTAAAAAGGAATATTTATTAGAAAAGGGAACGGCCATTCGTGGTTATGACCCGACATCGTATTTTTCAGGAAAAGCACAGAAAGGCAAAAAGGAATTATCGTTCCTCCACGAAGGCATAAATTATCAGTTTGTCAATCTCAGCAATTTGGACAACTTCAAAAAGAATCCTGCCAAATATGAACCCCAATACGGTGGTTGGTGTGCATACGCCATGGGTTCAAAAGGTGAAAAAGTGGCGGTTGACCCAGAAACGTTCAAGATTGTAAACGGAAAATTGTACTTATTTTATCACACTTTTTTTAGCAACACATTAACCGATTGGAACGCAGACGAAAATGCCTTAAAGGCAAAAGCAGAACTAAACTGGACTAAATTTATCAAAAAATGAAAACTCAAAAATTAATTTATGTAAGTTGGACAGCCCAGATTGTGGCAGCCATCATTTTGGCCCAAACACTTTTTTTTAAATTCACAGCCGCACCCGAAAGTGTGGCCGTGTTCTCTAAATTGGGCGTTGAACCATTCGGAAGATATATTGCCGGAATCATGGAATTGATTACAGTAATTTTATTATTAATTCCACGCAAGGCATGGATTGGTGCAATTTTAGGCATTAGCACGATGGCTGGCGCAATTATGGCACATTTAACGGTTTTAGGAATTGAAAGCAATGGCGATGGCGGATATCTTTTTTTATTAGCAGTAATTACTTTAATTTGCTGTGCGACAGTGGCTTACATCCGAAAAAGTGATATTTTAGTACGTTTTTATTTTTTAACTTAATATGCAAGAAGACGCAAAATATTGGTACCTCCACGACCATCAATTATTCTCGGTTTTGAGCCGTGAAGAAAACCGTGCCTTATGTTTAATCCCAAATTTTAAGACGGTTAAGAAAAACGAAATTCTCTATTTTTCGCAAGAAGACGAAAACCGACTTTATACCATCAAAAGTGGTACACTAAAAATTGTACGAGTAGATGAACAGGGTAACGAAACGGTGAAAGAAGTTTTGCGCTCTGGTGATTTATTCGGGCAATATACTTTTGATGAAATGGATGAAAATGAGGATGAATTTGCGGTTGCGGTTTCTGAAAAAGTGGTAATTTGTAGTTTTAAAATGAATGATTTCGAGGAAATTTTAAAACGGAATCCGCAATTAGCTATTCGTTACACAAAATTAGTGGGATTCAAAATTAAACGAGTCACCAATAATTATACTAATTTGATGTTTAAGGATGTGAAAACCCGATTTTCTTTATTTTTGAAAGATTGGGCGATGAAAGAAGGAAGCGGGAATGATAAGGATATTACTATCAAGAATTATTTGACCCACAACGATATCGCTGGACTTATTTGTAGCACTCGCCAAACGGTTACACTTCTTTTTAATGAGTTGAAAAATGCAGGAATTATTGATTACACTCGTAGCGAAATCACGGTGCATGAGGTAAAGAAATTGGGATAAATTAAATCCTTGCGCTTTTCATGATTATTGATGAAATACTTAACTTAAATTTAACATTTGCCAAACTGCCAAACCAATATACAGGCAACCCATTATTTTATTCAAACGGTTGTCTGACAAATACTTAAATATCAAATTTCGCTTTTTATTACTGATAAATGCGTAGGTATACATCAATAAAAAAGTACCCGTTTCTGCTCCGGCAAGGAAGGATATTTTATCAGAAATATTGTTAATTTTCAAGAAATCGTATTTCTGGTATTCCAGTAAAACCACGATCCAAAATGGGAATAAGGCTGGTGTAAGGACAGAAAGGGAAATACCTTTGAAAACTGACAATAATTTTCCTCTCACCCATATTTTTTCTGATCTTACGGCGGTATTTTTCTGAAAAAAGGTAAATATTCCCATTACCAAGAGCAAAATGATAATTACCCATTGAATTCCATAAACTATTTTCGGGTATTCATCAAAAATCATCATTCCTTCAATGACCAAATAAGTATAAGTCATTTCGCCCAAAATGCCCCAAAAGCTACCCAAAGGGCTATTTTGATATTTCTTTGAAGTGTTGTATCGACGATATAAATACTCAAAGGTCCAGGAGGAATGGTAGCAATATAACTGATGATGGCTGTGACGAAGTAAAGAATAATTGCTTTCAAGTTTAAGGAGATTTGGAAAAGCAAGGTAGTAATTATTTATGATAATGTTACTTGCTTTTCATCATGTATCCCATTCCGACAACGGTGTGAATCAATTTGTTAGGAAAATTTTTATCGACTTTATTCCGAAGATAATTAATATAAACTTCCACAAAATTGGTACCTGTATCAAAATTAATATCCCAAACTTTTTCGGCAATATCCACTTTTGAGACTACCCTTCCATTATTTCGCATTAAATATTCCAACAGGTTAAATTCACGAGCCGTTAAATCAAAAACATTTCCTCCTCGGCGAGCCACTTTTTCACTTAAATCTAACTCTAAATCCGCTATTTGTAGTTTTTCAATGGGTTGTTGAACAGCTTCAGTGCGTTTTAAAAGCGCTTTTACACGAACTAAAAGCTCCATAAAATCAAAAGGTTTAACCATATAATCATCCGTACCGACTTCAAATCCTGACAGTTTATCCGCCACCGTTCCCAGTGCGGTTAGCATCAAAATTGGGATTTGGGTATTGTATCCACGTACGTATTTACACACGTCCAAGCCACTCATATCTGGAAGGTTTAAATCCAAGATAATTAGATCAAATTTATGCGTAGAAAAAAGCGTTTTAGCTTCCTCCCCATCATTGGCAATTTCTACCTCAAAAGACTGCGTCTGAAGTCCTTTTTTGATAAAAGTAGCCACCTTTGCTTCGTCTTCGACTACTAAAATTTTCTTATTCGTTTTCATAATTTAGTATTTGTTAAGAGTTGGTAGGTGAAGAGGTTAAATTTAATGATTCTTATATTTCCAGCCATACCAATTAAATTCAAATACAACCGCTTGGTTTTTTTGGGTATTAGGATTGGGAAACATATAACCTAAACATAGTTGCACACGGTTACTTACATTATACATAATGCCTGGGACAAGCACGGCTGACTCGTTATTTCCCGAAATAAAATCACCCATCAAATAAAATTTATCCGTTACTCTCCACTCATATCCCATTTGAATGCCAACTATATTTCCGGAGCCAACGTATTGATTATTAGTTAGATATGGACCAATTAATACTTTTCGCCCTGGCTTCACTTGATAACTCACCAAGCCATAGTGGAAGTAGGCGGGTTGTACTTTTTCTGAATATCCTGTCAGATTAACGCCCGACTGTGTCCCTAAATTTAATGCCCATTTTTCGTGAATTGAAAACTGTTTTTGTAAAGTTGCCATAATCGTTGGGGTTAAGGCTTGTCCTTGACTAAAATCGTTATTATAAATGGGTTTCCACTTCGGATTAAAATATGCTCCCGTACCAACTAAATTTGCCCCAACGTCCCAGCCTTTTCCCAAACCATAAACGAAATGTCCTTTCGATTCCAATTTATTGCTGTAAGTATTAATCTGATGTTGATAAAAAAACTTTCCTTTGGGCGTAATATCTCCCGAAGGAATATTAAATAAATTTTGCTGGGCTTTTGATGTTGTAATGGCAATAATAACGAATAAAAATATAAATGCTGTTTGTTTCATTAGTTCTGATTTTTCAACAAAATTAGAGTGCGGTTCTTAGAGGTAGATTAAGATAATATTAGAAGGTCATTAGTTTTTTTTCCTATTGAATCGCTCTCTGCACCAATCCATTAAATGTTTAAAGTCTTGTTTAGATGCCATTCTAAGCGCTTTTCTTAATTCTTTTCTGAAGATTTTAGGCTCAAAGCTAACTTTTTCTAAAATCATTTTAGCGTATTCTATTGGCGACATTTTTGTGGAAATAATCATGAGTTTTATCAATTAAAGAGGATTATCTTTTTTATAATTTTGATAACAGCTAAATACTTCAAATTCAATTTATTAGCTATTAGGCATTTTATAGTTTTTTACTTTTAAATGATCTTTGTCGCCAAGTCGTCTAAAAATCTGCAATACA
>JBBAKZ010000067.1:0-4152 GCA_040403275.1 Arcicella sp.
GAGGGCTTTGCGGACTTGTTCGAGTTGCTCCACATTTTTTTCAATCGTCATCAGGGTCGTATCGGTAATTCGGGTGGAGCGGCCACAGCCCAATTGGTCAATGAAAATCACCGGTCGATCCGCGCTTAATTCTTTCAGAGGTTCCAAATAATAACTCGACGAGCCCGGCCCCCCATGCAATAAAAGCAAAGGCGTTTTATCGCCTTCCCCATCGATTCGATACCAAATTTTTCCGCCTGCTACCTCGATAAAACCTTCCTTCGATGGGGTGGATGAGGTACAAGAATCAAACAAAAAAAACAGCGCCAATCCGATGACAATAGCGAAACTATTTATTGACAATTTTTTCAAGGTCTTTGTATTCCTTACTGATGACCTTGTATTTATTCATATCCGATACGATTTCGGGTTGCGTTATTTGTTGGGCAACTTCGTTAAATCGTTCACTGATGGCTTCTAATTGTTCTAACATATTTTAATTTTCCTTATTCCTTTTGAAATTAGGGTGCAAAGATACGAAAAATCTTCTAACCGAATAGGGGGAAATTGAAACGTTGTTGTCTTATATTCAGATACCTGAGTAAATAGTTTTACCCTTTTTTTAAACTTTTATCTGGAAATGTTTTCTAATAAAAAAACACTTAAGTAGACTAAGTTCATGAAAAAGACAGGCATAATTCCTTTGCTGTTTTAACTTTATTTACTGGTTTTATACTTTCATCGAATTGATATCGATTTATTCATGTGTGCATATAACATCTAATAGCCTATCGTCGTTTTCCGATTACCAAAGTAGAGTTTGTTAGAAGATCCGGTTCTCCACCAAAATTTGTTCATATAATTGGATAAAGTGGATTTTGGGTTTTTGTTAAATAATTCGCTGATTTTCATTACATTAATCGTCTAAATATTAAATACAATGAAGCAGACAATATTTCATAAAAAAATAGTAGTCTTAGCAATAATGCTGGGAATTGCTGAAATGGTTGTTTCGTGCGGACCAACTTATGTGCGTAGTGGATATGATTATAACAATGGATACAGTAGACCTTATGGATATGGTTATTCAAGACCTCGCCCATATCGTTATTATGCTCCTCCAGTAGTGGTAGTTCCTAGATACGCTCAGCCTACCCGTCGAGGTAATTATGGTAGTGGACATGGCAGAGGAAGAAGATGGTAATTAATTAGTATATCATAAATCAGTATATCAAAAAAGCCGTAATTGAATATTACGGCTTTTTTGATGCTAAAAATATGCTTAAATATTTTTATTTATTTCTTTTCAAATAACGTACTTGCTTCTCTAATTTATTAATTTTCTTATTTTGGTCAATCACATACAAGGTTAATTCTTCTACTTTTTGCAAAAGAAGTGCTTGCGTTTCAGCAAGGTCAATACCGTTTTTTGTTACGTCGGCGGTCGAAGGTATTTCTGGTAAATGCTGATTGGTTTTAATATAGCTTTCAACTTCCGATAATGGACGAAGTTTATAATGCTTATCAAAGACAAAATCTGCCCAAAAAGTAGTTCCATTCGTTGCTACTCGTACTTTCTCCGTTAAAATTCCTCCGCCGATTGCCATTTTGTAAATACTTCCAGCAGGAATTGTTACGCCAGTACCCACGGTAATTCCGTCTGGAAAACCAACTGGGCTAGTTTGGGCAAACGATTTGATGGTGGCAATTCCACACATCAATAAAAGTAACGTAAAGTTTTTCATCTGTTCGTTGTTTTTTGGAAAGTTAAAAGATATTCAAATTTAATGAATTTTGTGATTTTGTGCTATGATTTTGTGAAAATTAAAATTGGCATTCCAATGAAAATATTGCGACCTATTAGTAAAGAATTTTTTAATTTTATCCTTGAAAACTGGCAAATTCGTATAATCCATGAGCTAATTGTCTTTTGAAAGTCCTTTCAATAAAACTAAATCTTTACGCAGATTTTATAACCGTAAGTTTTAATTTATTCCAAATCTTAAATCCTATTCTGTATGTTTATTCTTTCCAATGTTAATTCTATTGCTAATCATTTTATCGCTGAATTGCGTGAGGTGAATATTCAACAAGATTCCATGCGTTTTCGTAAAAATATGGAGCGTTTGGGAGAAATTTTAGCTTACGAAGTTTCTAAAACATTAGCCTATCAAACCACCATCGTACAAAGTCCTCTGGCCAAAGCCACCACTGAGTTATTACTTGAACAACCCGTTTTAGTAGCTATTTTGCGGGCAAGTTTACCTTTTCATCAAGGATTTTTAAACGTATTTGACCGTGCCGAAAATGCTTTTATTGGTGCCTACCGAAGAAAATATCGGCCCGACCAAACTTTTGATATTCAAATGGATTATTTAGCCAGTCCCGAGTTGAGCAACAAAACAATCATTCTAATTGACCCCATGTTAGCAACGGGAAAGTCTTTGGTAAAATCTTACGAAGCTTTATTGTCCTACGGAAAACCAGCCAGAGTCATCATTGCCGTTGCCATTGCCGCTCCCGAAGGCATACAATTTTTGCAAGAATCCATACCTGAAGCCGATCTTTTTGTTGGCACCATTGATGAGAAATTAAACCATAAATTTTATATTATTCCAGGGTTGGGGGATGCAGGAGATTTGGCTTATGGAGGGAAATTGTAATTAGGAAACTTTCACTTTAAATAATCCTTTTCGCTTTATCTTTGTCGGAATAACAAAGAAAATATGAATCAAGACTTCAATAATCTCTCTCAAAAACGCCAAGCCCAATTAATGGCTTTCGACCGCCTTCTGACCATCATGGACGAACTCCGTGAACAATGTCCGTGGGATAAAAAACAAACCATCGACAGCCTCCGACATCTTACCATCGAAGAAACCTACGAACTTTCAGATGCCATCATGGAAGGCGATATACAGGAAATTAAGAAGGAATTGGGCGATGTAATGTTGCATTTGGTGTTTTATGCACGAATTGCTTCGGAAACCAACGCCTTTGATATTTCGGATGTTTTGCATGGCATTTGCGAGAAATTAATTCACCGTCACCCGCACATTTACGGAGATGTGAAAGTGGAAAACGAGCAACAAGTCAAACAAAATTGGGAAGCCATTAAATTGAAAGAAGGCGGAGGAAATAAATCCGTTTTGGGTGGCGTGCCTGCTTCTTTGCCCGCTTTAGTAAAAGCCATGCGAATCCAAGAAAAAGCCCGAGGTGCCGGTTTTGATTGGGAGGAAAAAACGCAAGTATGGGAAAAAGTGGAGGAAGAATTAGCGGAATTTAAACATGAGTTTAATGTTGTGGATAACCAGGCGATTGATGTAGAAAAAGCGGAAGGAGAATTTGGTGATTTGCTTTTTTCATTGGTTAATTATGCCCGTTTTATTAACATTAATGTGGAAACTGCTTTAGAACGTACCAATCGAAAATTTATTAAGCGTTTTAATTATTTGGAAGCAAGAGCAAAAGAACAAGGAAAGACTTTGCAAGAGATGACTTTGGCGGAAATGGATGTGTATTGGGAGGAGGCGAAGCGGGTATAAGGGTAATGTTAATTCCAATGATTATTTTGTATCTTTACTCTTTACAAAAATACGCAAAAATGGACTTTAAATTAACTTCTGAATATAAACCAACCGGCGACCAACCCCAAGCAATCGTGAAACTTGTGGAGGGGGTAAAAGACGGTGAAATATCACAAACCTTATTAGGCGTAACGGGTTCTGGAAAGACTTTCACGGTGGCGAATATGATTACACAGGTTAATCGTCCGACCTTGGTTTTGAGTCATAACAAAACGCTTGCCGCTCAACTTTACGGTGAATTTAAACAGTTTTTTCCAGAAAATGCCGTTGAATATTTTGTTTCTTACTACGATTATTACCAACCCGAAGCCTTTATTGCTTCCACCAATACTTACATTGAAAAAGACCTTGCCATTAACGAAGAAATTGATAAATTAAGACTTTCTACCACTTCTTCGTTGATGTCTGGACGGCGTGATATTATCGTAATTGCGTCTGTCTCTTGTATTTATGGTATGGGAAATCCTGAAGAATATCGTCGAAGCATTCTTCGTTTTGGCGTTGGAGAAACCATTTCTCGTAATCAATTTTTGTTTCGTTTGGTGGAAATTCTGTATTCACGCACCGAAGCAGAATTTACCCGTGG
>JBBAKZ010000067.1:4162-10607 GCA_040403275.1 Arcicella sp.
TCCGAGTGAAAGGCGATACCGTTGATATTTGTTTGCCTTACGCCGATTTTGGTTATCGGATTATGTTTTTTGGTGATGAAATTGAGACGATTCACCGCATTAACCCACAAACGGGCAAGAAGATTTCGGAAGAAAAAATGATTGCTATTTTTCCCGCAAATCTCTTCGTGACGGGTCGTGATGTATTGCTGAATGCCATTAATTATATTCAAGACGATTTAGTAACTCAGATAAAATTCTTTGAATCGGAAGGCAGATTATTGGAAGCCGACCGTATTAAACAACGCACCGAATTTGATTTGGAAATGATGCGAGAATTGGGCTATTGCTCTGGCATTGAGAACTATTCACGCTATTTTGACCAACGAAAACCCGGGCAAAGACCTTTCTGTTTATTAGACTTTTTCCCCGAAGATTTCTTGTTAGTGGTCGATGAAAGGCACGCCACAATGCCCCAAATAAAAGCCATGTGGGGAGGTGACCGTTCCAGAAAGGAGGCATTGGTGGATTATGGTTTTCGTTTGCCCTCGGCGATGGATAACCGTCCGCTGACTTTCCAAGAATTTGAGAATATTACGGGACAAACGATTTATGTATCGGCAACCCCAGCGGATTATGAATTGAGGCGTTCGGAAGGCGTAGTTATTGAGCAAATTATTCGCCCAACGGGATTACTCGACCCCGAAATTGAAGTTCGCCCAAGTATCAATCAAATTGATGATTTATTAGAAGAAATTCACGAGCGAATCAAGCGAGAAGAACGAGTTTTGATAACGACTTTAACCAAAAGAATGGCGGAAGAATTGTCAAAATATTTGGATAGAGTAGGGGTGAAATGTAAATATATTCACTCGGAAGTTAAGACTTTAGACCGCATCGAAATCTTGCGAGAATTGCGTTTGGGCGTGTTTGACGTACTCGTGGGCGTAAATTTATTACGTGAAGGATTGGATTTACCCGAGGTTTCATTAGTAGCAATTATGGATGCCGACAAAGAAGGTTTTCTTCGAGATATTCGTTCGTTGATTCAGACGATTGGACGGGCAGCCCGAAATGACCGAGGCAAAGTTTTGATGTATGCCGACCGCATAACTGGTTCCATGGAAAAGGCAATTGACGAGACAAATCGTAGGCGAGCCATTCAGATACAGTATAATTTGGATAACGGAATTATCCCAAAAACCATTTTGAAATCGAAGGAAAAAATTATGGAGCAGACCTCAATTGCGGACGTAATGGGTAAGCCAACCAAGAATCTAAAATACTATACCGAACCCCAAGAAATTCAAATGGCCGCCGACCCAGTCGTGGCATACATGACCAAAGACGAATTGACCAAACAAGTCAAAAAAGTACAAACCGACATGGAAAAAGCCGCCAAAGAGTTAGATTTCGTAGTTGCCGCTCGTTTGCGGGATGAAATGTTGGGCTTGAAAAAGTTGATTGAGGGAAAGTCCTAAGATAACGATGTATAATTATCCGTCAAATTAAACATAAATTAAGTCTTCTTTTAAATATGAATTTGCCAAACACATTTTTGAAGTTTTTGGGCATATTTTGGTTTAAACAATTCTACAATTGGTATTTTATTTAAAGATTTATTTAATTTTTTACCCAATAAAATCTCAACGCATAACCTGCCCACAAATTCACTAACTTGCATCTGTGTTCAATCAAACCAATCAATTAATTAACAACCCCACAAAACATGAAAAAAATACTACTCGTTGGCGGATTTCTCTGCCTTTTTTCTTCCTTTTTATTGGCTCAAAATCCCACAAAACGCTCACTAAAACCTTCCGATGTTTATCGTTTACAGAATTTGGGAGACCCGCAAATTTCCCCCGATGGCAATTGGGTTGCTTACACGCTTTCGTCCGTCGATTCGGTTAAAAATAAGCGCAATTCTGATATTTGGATGGTTTCTTGGGATGGCAAAGAGTCCATTCAACTTACGCATACACCCGATGGGGAGTCGCAACCTCGTTGGAGTCCAGATGGAAAATATTTGTCTTTTGTCTCTTCTCGAAATGGATTGACCAGTAGTCAAATTTGGCTAATGGACAGACGGGGCGGTGAAGCCAAGCAATTAACGGATTTGAAAAAAGGCGATTTATCCGATTACGAATGGTCGCCCGATAGCAAAAAAATTGCTTTAGTCATAAAAACATCAAGCGATACTTCAAAAGTAAAAACGCCAAAACCCATCGTACTCGACCGCTATAAATTCAAGCAAGATGTAGAAGGATATTTAACAAAAAAGCCTGTTCATTTGTATTTATACGATATTTCTACAAAAAAATTGGACACACTTACGAAAGGTAATTACGATGAAAATTATCCAAGATGGTCTCCCGATGGTTCGCAAATTGCTTTTTTGAGTAATCATACTGAAGACCCAGACCGCAATGCTAACGATGATATTTGGGTAATTGACGCCAAACCAAATGGACAAATGAAACAAATTACCACTTGGACTGGTAGAGATTTTTCGCCAGAATGGAGCCCAGATGGCAAGCAAATTGCGTATTTGAGAACTACTTCTTCGGAAAATTACATCATGTACGACCAATCAATTCTGTGCGTGATTGCAAAAGACGGTGGCGAACCAAAATTATTGACAAAATTGTTGGATAGACCAGTCGGTGATCCTCATTGGACTAAAGATGGCGCTTCAATTATGGCTTTGGTAACTGACGATAGAACAAAATATGTGGCTCAATTCAGCGTTTTGGACGGAAAAATGACGAAAATTGCCAGTGGAAATCGTAGTTTCAATGCTTTAGAAAAACATCCATCGGGCAGTTTCTTGGCAACCATGAGCGACTCACAAACGCCGAATGAAATTTATGTGTTAGAAAATGGCAATCCTCGTCGTTTGACGAAACACCAAGACGATTTTTTAGCCAATTTAAACTTAGCTTCTGTCGAAGGATTTACCTCAAAAAGTAAAGATGGAGCCATGGTTTCTAATATTTTATACCGTCCATTCAATGCGGTAAAAGGGGTAAAATTGCCAACGATTTTCTTTATTCACGGTGGTCCAGTGGCACAAGATGAATTTAGTTTTGATATGTCACGACAAATGTTAGCGGCTTCGGGTTACAATGTTGTAGCGGTCAATTATCGTGGCTCAAATGGTCGTGGACTTGATTTTTGTAAAATAATTTCGGGAGACTGGGGTAATAAAGAGGTTTTAGATATTTTGGGAGCAGCTGATTATGTAGTTCAAAATGGCATTGCTGATGCTGATAAGTTAGGTATTGGTGGATGGAGTTACGGAGGTATTTTAACGGATTATACCATTGCTTCGGATACTCGTTTCAAAGCGGCTTCAAGTGGAGCAGGTGTGGCGATGATTTCATCCATGTACGGCGTAGACCAATACATTTTGCAATATGATAATGAAATAGGTGCGCCGTGGAAGAATTTTGATAAATATGTAGCGTTATCTTACCCATTTTTAAAAGCCGACCGTATCAAAACGCCGACGCAATTTATGGTGGGTGAAAGTGATTTTAACGTACCATCGGTGGGAAGTGAACAAATGTATCAAGCCTTTAAATCATTAGGAATTCCAACCGAATTGATTATTTATCCAGGACAATTTCACGGAATAACCAATCCAAGTTTCCAAAAAGACCGCTTTGAACGTTATTTGGCCTGGTTTAATAAATATTTGAAGAAAGATGTGAAGTAGGGAATAAGCAGTCTGTTTGGTAAATATCAATTTCTTTTACCAGAATTTTTTTACAGTATTTGAAAAACTTAAAGAGGCTATCACTTTCTCGTTACAAGAAAATGATAGCCTCTTTTTATCGCACAATGCCTACTTTATTGTCCATCACCCCAAACCCAAGCATGCCCCAATTCCAATTCTTTTCTTAAATTTTGCTTGATAAAAAAATCACGGGTTGCGTAATAGTCTAATTTTTTGGCAGGAATTTGATCAACATTGGACAATCCATAAAGCATCATTGACGTATAGCGAACGGTGTTTAACATTTCATCTTTTTTAACTAACTCAAATCGATCACAATTGGCGTGATAACAACCCAAAGCTTCGGGAGCAATGCCGCCAATGGGTGATGCCGTAGGAATTCCTTCAAGCATAAAGGTCTGATGGTCAGAGTGTAAGCCCGCTTGGTTGATAATGTTATTTTTATACGAAGGTTCAATTTTTTTCATCAACTCCCCCATCTTCGTAAACATCGGAATCATTTCTGCTCTTCCTGAAGTGTTGAAACCGTTAGCATTATTTGCCATATCGAGGTTTATCATGAAAACCACTTTCTCGATGGAATTATTTTGCTTGCTTCGCTCAATCATCGCTTTTGAACCCAACAACCCTTCTTCCTCGCCCATAAACATGACGAATTCTATCGTTCTTTTTGGTTTCAAATTTAAGGCTTTAAACGTTCTGGCAATGTCCAAAATTGAGAAGGAACCAATACCATTGTCAATCGCTCCCGTGGCTAAATCCCAAGAATCAAGGTGTCCACCAATCACAATTTTTTCATTCTTTAGGTTTTTGTCACTTCCTTTAATCGTGGCGACAACATTGCGAGATTTTATTACTTTGCTGAAATTCTTCATGTCAATCATGGCCAATAAATTAGGTTCATCGTTTATCCACGCTCGTATTTGCCTACCGCTTTCGAGTGAAACACATACCGCAGGAATTGAAATCAATCCTCCCGTAACGGATGCAGTTCCTGTGAGCAAAACATTTCCTTTTACGGTATTGACGAAAATCACCCCAATTGCTCCGTATTCGATCGCTAAGGCAGTTTTTTCAGAACGGTGTAAATTTCGAGTACCTTTAATCGGCGGTAATAATCCGATATTTACCATGGCAATTTTACCTAACAATTGCGCTTTAACCGCTTTAAAATCAGGTTCCAAGCCGTTGCCAACATCCACAATATCACCTTTAATTTTTGATTCAACGGGAGTCATGGCTAAAGCTACTACCTCAAGATCTTGGAAATTATCACTTTTTCGAGGAGCAATTGCCAAAGTAACCGTATCTCTCGACCATGCTTCTACTTGAAAAGGTTGATATTTTACATCCTTAATTTCGTAAGATTTTAGCAAATTATACGCATATTCTTCGGCACGTTTTCCGTTGGCACTTCCCGTCAAACGGTGTCCAATCGTTTTGCAGGCATCACCCAAGGTTTCGTAAGCACGACTATTGGCAAGAACTTCATCATTTATACGATGAAAAACCGCTATTAATTCATCATCGTTTTGAACGGGCAAATATGCAGCGGATGAAATGAGAAGAATTAAAATAAAAAATCCGTAAACTTTTACTTTCATTTGATTTGGTTCTATTAAAGAAAACATCATTAAAATTACGAAAAAAGTTGATAAATGGATATGTATAATTTAGAAGACTCAAAATTATTCAACAAAAGTATAAAAAGCCGAGTCTAACATTAGATTACCCCCTTAGTTTTCTCTCACATCGTTTATTTTAAAACCAGTCATAAATTCATTTTTATAAATTACTTTTGTAGATATTAGCCAACGTTTAATTATGAAACTTTTTAAAATAACAGTTAAAATACTTTTTGGATTATTAATCTTAATCCTCATTTTCTTAGCCTTTACCATTGCTCCTGTCGACAGAACGGATTATAGAAAGATGGCCTATTATAAGCAAATGAATGATGATTTAGAAACGTGGAAACCTAGTAAAGATACCGCCAATAATTTGAAAGTAGGTTGGGCCGTTGTCAACCTAACTCCCGCAAAACCAACATCAACTGCGGGCTATGGCGACCGTCAAGGAAAGCCCTATCAATCAATTCACGATTCTGTGTATGTAAGGGCAATCGTGTTGTCAAATTCGGCAAAACCTGTTGCCATTGTAAGTTGCGACTTATTGATTTTCCCACCCGAAGTTACCATTTTATTAAAAGAAAAACTCAAAACTATCGGCTTTGATTGGTCACAAGTTTATATTGGTACGACGCATACTCACAATAGTTTAGGCGCTTGGGGAAAAAATATGGTTGGTGAATCATTCGCAGGGAAATACGACCCATCTACCGTTGATTTTATTGCCGATAAAGTCTTAAATGCCATAAAAAAAGCTAACCAAAATCAAGTTTCCGCCGAAATAGGATATGGTGAAATTAATGCTAAAGAACTGGTATTTAATCGGCTAGTTGGCGATTCTTTGGGTACAACCGACCCAATGATTAGATTTTTAAAAATTCAAAAACAAACGGGTGAAGTTGCTATTTTTACGACCTTTTCTGCCCATGCCACCACATTAAATGCTGACAAAAATTTTCTATCCGCCGACTATCCAGGTGAATATGTAAAACAAATTTCCAAATCCGTAAATTTTGCCACATTCATGGCTGGAGCCGTAGGTAGCACAGGCCCCGTTGGAGAAGACTTGCACGATGATTTTCAACAAGAAAAAAAT
>JBBAKZ010000068.1:0-10544 GCA_040403275.1 Arcicella sp.
ATAAAATAACCAACCGTTTCAATATAGGAAAAATATACGAAAAAGATTTTGAAATTCTCTCGTTTTAAATAATTCCTAGTTTAAACACAGATTGTATCAATGATTTTGTCAATACCAACCACATAAATAATAAGGCAGATGTTAGCACAAATTAAAAAATATTTAAGGAACTAAATGACGGTTTCTGAAAGACGAAATTTTGAAAATCAACTCTTTACGGATGATGAGTTAGTGAATGAACTGGCCTTTATACGCAGGTAAAATTGGCAAATCAGGAAATTGCGAGAGGAAAAGAAAAGCCGAATTTGATGCGTTACGAAAAGAAATATCCAATCGTCCTTCTGGGAAAATAAAGCCGATTATGTGGATTTCTGGTATGGTAGCTTCGGTTATTTTAGCCTTAGGATTTTGGTGGTTTTTGCATACCGCTACGCTTAATCCTGTGGAATAGTCGGTTAGCTACATACAAGCGCATTTTGAGAATTTACCCGTGAGAATGGACGGAAATTCGGATAGTTTGCAGGTGGGTTTGCGGTTATTTAATGAGCAAAAATTGTATGAAGCTCAAGTAATTTTCAAGAAAATTTTACAAAGAAAAAATAGTGATAGTAAAGCCATAAAATACGCCGGAATTACGGCATTGCGCTTGAAACAATACGATAAAGCAATTGTTTATTTTCAAGCACTTTCGCAACAGAAGAATTTATATTCAAACCCTGGAAAATTTTATGAAGCCTTGGCTTTGATGCAACAGCAACCGATTAATAAAAAAGAAGTAGAAAAAATACTTAATGAGGTGATTGATAACAATTTAGAAGGAAATGTAGAAGCAAAGCGATTATAGAAGAAGGGGAATAAAGAAGGAATGGCTGAAGAAATTATCCTCCATTCCTCCATTCCCCCTTTAAATATCACTCCAACGATAGGCCTCAATCAGTTTCATTTCACCTTCTTTCCCTTTCATAGAATTGCCGTGTTCCATGCCCAAAATAAATTCTGGACGGTTGGTTGCTATCGCTTTTTCCGCAATATGTTTGAAAAGATATTTATAATTAACTTCTCCCGAGGTTGGCTCATTACGTCCGGGCTCATCGCCAATCTGAAAGTAAGCAATTTCGTCCCAAGCCCAATCCATGTGTTGCGTCATTCGTCCTTCATTTCTTTGCATGTGCCACATATCGAATAAAATTTTGCAAGCTGGACTGTTTACAGCTTTACAAATCATAAACGTTTGGTCGGAATTACGAAGAAACAAATCGGGATTATCGGAAAGTGGTTCGAGCACCATGGTGAGATTGTGCGGTTCAAGAATGGCAGCTCCTTGTCGCAAAGATTCAATCACATGAGCAGTCTGAATGCCGATGGGTAAATCTCTTTGAAAATTTCCGGGAACAACCGTCATATATTTTGCATTGCAACGCTTGGCTACTTCTACGGCTTCACGACATTTGGTCAAAAACTTATTTCGCCAATCTTTATCTCCGGATGCAAGCGTACTTTTGGGAGGCCAATTATCAAAACCAACCACAAAAACGCCCATCGACATCCCTAATTTTGCCATTGTTTCGCCGATTTTAGACTGCAATTCGGGCGATTTTCCCATCATACCATTATCTTCTAAAGCCCGAAAACCCATTTCGTGCATAAATTTCAATTGGTCGATTTCGTCCTTGCCCGCCGAGTTGACAAACATGCCAAAATGCGGAGCATATTTGAGTTTAAAAGGCGTTTGTGGAGCTTTAATTGACTGATTTTGAGCGCCATTGACAAATGAAGGTAGCGAAACTAAGCCCGCACCAGCAATCAAGTTTTTAGTAAAATCTCTTCTTTCCATAGTTTTTGTTTTTTGAAAAATCATGTTTAACAAATATAGACAAATGAAAGATAATTCTTATGGGTAGCTGTATTTTTCCCTTACACCTCCCACCAAACGGAATCAGGATAGGACTTATCAAGCATCACCGGTTCGCCAATCATGGGGGTAGTCATTTTTGGATTTTTACCCTCAATATGCTTTTTTAAACTAATCATTGGCTCGTTCCAATCGTGAAAAGCCAAAGCGAATTTCGCCCAATGCACGGGCATAAAAGCCTTCACGTTGAGGTCTTCCGCAATTTGGGCGGTTTCTTCGGGAAGGCTGTGGATATAATGCCAAGCCATATTATACTGTCCGTTTTCTAACATAGCAAAATCAAACGGTCCGAATTTCTCACCAATCATTTTGAAGTGCGTATCATAACCCGAATCGCCACCCAAAAAGAGTTTGTAACCATGAATATTCAAAACAAAAGAAACCCATAAAGACTTGGCACGGGTAATACTTCTACCCGAAAAATGCCTAGCTGGCGTTGCGGTCAGTGAAATATCTGGCGAAATTTGATGCGATTCCATCCAATCAAATTCCACAATATTTTCTGGTTTAACGCCCCAAAGTTCCAAATGTTCACCCACACCCAAAGCCGTATAGAATTTCTTTACTTTTGGGATTAATTTTGTAATTGTCTGATAATCAAGATGGTCGTAGTGGTCGTGCGATAGAATGAGCATGTCAATTTCGGGCATATCATCGACTCCATACGTGTGAGCACCTTCAAATGCTTTGACCATAAACGATACGGGCGAGGCGTTACCACTAAAAACTGGGTCCACCAAAATGTTGATATTTTTGGATTTGATAAGATAGGAAGAATGTCCAAACCATACGATGGTGGGCGTTTCGGCAGTGAGGTTTTTTAAATCCGTTTTAACGGAAGGCAAGGGTTGCTGATGTTCATTATTTTTAGATTTATTCATGAATTTTTTCAACATCTCAATTTTCGAAACCTCCTTCGGCATTACTTCGGTTGGAGAGAGGTTCTGAAAAGCACCATTCCGATAATTGGGTGATTTCAAGATGCGAGCCAAACGGCCATTGGCGGGATATTTTCCGAAAAATTTTTGCCTAAGAAATAAATAAGAGCCACCGCTAAATGCGAAAGTGAAAAGGATAAGTGTTAACATAGTTCTACGTTTCATTGTAACAGTTTATTTCTTTACAAACTGAAGTGCCCGCTCATTTCGTTCCGCTTTTTTTACTATTTCTTTAATTCTTTTTGTTCTAGTTTCCAATTGTTTTGCCTTCATGAGCCATTCTAGAATCCCCCTTTTTACCGATCGTGGGAACAAATTAAAACATTCTTGAGCCAAGGGATTGGCATTTAATGCTTCCTGTAAATCGGGGGGAGCGATGAGATTTTCAACTTCATCCAAAGCAGTCCAAGTGCCATTTTTTTTCGCTATTTCAACCATTTTTAAACCCGAATCGCTCATCAATCCTTCCGAAATCAACTTTTCTATTTTTAATTTATTTACCCTACTCCAATTACTTTTTGGGTTTCGTTTGGCAAAATATTGGTAAAAACTTTCGTCATCTCGTTTATTGATTGAACTATCTACCCAGCCGAAACAAAGGGCTTCGTCCACGGCTTGGCCGTAAGTAATGCTCGGAATTTCACTGTCTTTTTTATAAATAATTAGCCACAATTTTGACTCATTTAGATGATTTTTAATGAGCCAATCTCTCCAAGCAGATTTGGATTCAGCATAAAAGGTTTTCGCTCCCTTGTTTTCCATAAAAAATAAATTCAAGATTATTACCTCTGCGGGTTCTTTAAATTTACTTGATTTTATTTCTTGTTTATCTAAATATTCTTTACCCAAATAATGTACTCATTTCAATGGAATATTTCTAATAATTTATGGGAGAAACTCATGGCATGACTAATAATATTTTTGTAATCTACAGTTTATAAGCTAAGTCATGCCTTGAGTTTTCTATTAAAACCTACCTCCGCTTCAACCCCACCAAATACTCCACCAAATTCACCGCTTCTTCTTGGCTCATTCCATCCATTAAACCCGTCGGCATCATTGAATTTGGCATCATTTTCATGGATTTGACGGCACTGGTTTTAAGGTTTTGTACAATGCCACTTGGCATTTTCAAGACTAAATCAGTTTCGGTTTTTGAAGAAATAATACCGTTTAATACTGAACCATCTTTCATTTTCAATTCCCAACCTTCGTAGCCAAAACCAATGCCAGCATCGGGGTACATGATGGCTAAATACTGTCCATCTTTACCCAATTTTGAGCCAATTTCAGAAAGTTTTGGGCCAAAATCCATGCCTTCTCCGTTCACTTGGTGACAAACCGAACAATTGGCGGCAAATATTTCAATGCCTTTTTTCGCATCGCCATTCATCGCCACTAATTCGGATATGGGTGGTAATTTGCTTTGTGTGCTGCTTGTAACGTTTCCTAAATATTTAGTGGCTTCGGTTCTTACATTTCGTCTCCAAGCTCGACTTACTCCATCTACGGCAACAGGAATGAAGTTTTTCTGAATTTTTCCTTCTTTTAGATAGGTCAAAATAAAATCCTCACCACTCATACTGCCACCCAAAAAACGTGTGGCTTCTTTACGCATGGCAACAGATTTAGTTTTATCAAACATTACTGATTGTATTAAATCTAAGGAGGTTTTGCTACCATTTCCACGGATGCCTTCTAATAATTTAATGGCTACTGCTTCTTGTTTTGGATTATTTATTACCTGTTTCACCAAAGTCAAACCCTCATTCGATTTGATGAGGATTTCGGATGATTCTCGAATATTTTGTCCCGCTGTAACCATGGACATGAGTCTTGCATTTTCCTCGGGCATCAAATATTTATTCTGTAATTCCAGATACGGTTTTCCTTGTAAATTACTCATTAAGTTTTTGAGAGCCGTTTTTGCCACGGGCGAATTTTTTACAAAATCAACATCTAAGTGACTCAAAGCCAATTGATTAATTTGGTTTTGTTCCGCCGCATTGCCTTTCAGCATCGCCAAAAGTGTTTCAGATTTTGATTCTCCTTTGTTAAAATCAAAAGCTCTAAAATATCTTAAACGGTCTTTCAAATCTGTTTTTGTATCGGTTGCCAAACTTGCCAAAAACTTCACGGATTCGTTGGTTCTTGCTCGCCAAACAATATCTCGGCTTGCCAACGTTTGGGTTGGGTCGGCTACTTTTTTGAGATAAGCCGAAAAACAAGCATCCCAATTTTCGGAAGCAGCAATGCCTAAAGCTTCCAAATACCAGCGGTCTTTTCCATCGTGTTGCGTGGCTAAAGTTGCCCAAAGTTCAGCGGCTTCGGTAGATTTATTTCCGTGCAAAGCAATCGCACATTCACGGCGAATTTGTGGGTTTGGATGATGCACAAGTGGTTTTAAATAAGAAAGTACATCTAGTTTCAGCTGACGAGCCGCTCTAATTCCTGCTATTTTAATGTCCGGATTTTCATCTGTCAAAGCTAATTCAATATATTTTTTACCGTCAACTAACTTGCATAGAGCCCAAAAAGCTCGTGCTTTCATGCGTTGATTTTCTGAATTGTATAATTTAACTAACTCATTTTCAGCTGTTTTTCCAAATTTCATTAATGCCTCCCAAGCCAAATAACGAGTGGCTAAATTGGGACTTTGCAAAGAGGCAACCGCCCCCGCAGGCGTCGATAAATCCATTGTGGGTGATTTGTAAGGCGTGTTTGCGGGTGCAATTCTGTAAATACGTCCACGAACTTGGTCGCCTGCTTGGTGTCCGCCCACGCCTGGGTCGTACCAATCCGCCACAATTAGCGAACCATCGGGTGCCAGGCACACATCGGCAGGACGAAACCATTGGTCTTTTTCCTGCTTCAGAATGTTCACAATTTCGGCTGAATATCCCGCACCTGCTTTCTGAACGGGATAGGAGCGAACCACATTATGACCCGGTTCACAATGAATCATTTGTCCTTGAAAAGTTTTGGGCAAAAGTGTTCCTTCGTACACAATCATGCCCGTAGGCGACCCTGAACCCGTTTGTAATAAGTTTGGCATGGTGCCAGGGTCATTCAAATGCCAATGACGTAAAGGAATTTCTGATTCAATATTGGTACGATTTACGTTCCATGAAGCATGAGAAATTTCGTCTTTATAGCCAAAACTTCCATATTCCATCACATAATTAATTCTTACACCTTTATTGCCATCGTCATCATTATCCGACTGCCACATCGTTCCGTAAGAATCAACCGCAACTTCATAATTATTTCTAAAATCATTGCCCAAACATTCCACTTCTGAACCGTCCAAATTACAGCGGAACACCATGCCTTCTTGATAATTTTTTGGGGATATTTCTTTGCCAAACTGATCTTTCACCACATTTCCTTGGGCATCTTTTAGTTGTCTTCCTTCGTTTCCAAAGTTGAAATATAGTTTTCCATCGGGACCAAACACAAAAGCGTGCATTCCATGGTCGTGTTGTTCGCCTTCCATACCTTGAAAGAGAATTTCTTTTTTATCGGCTTTATCGTCGCCGTCAGTATCGGTCAATTTCCAAACGTAAGGACTTTGAGAAACAATTACAACATTCCCCAAAACGGCAATTCCCAAAGGTGCGTTCAGCGATTTGTCTTGATAAAAAACTTTGCTTTCGTCCGCTTTTCCGTCACCGTCTTTATCTTCCAAAATCACAATTCTATCTCCTTCTTTTTTAGTTGGATTTCCGTTGATGGTAGGGCGATAATTGTAGGCTTCTAATACCCAAACCCGCCCATGAGCATCCACTTCAATATCAGTTGGATTCATAAGCATTGGCTCGGTGGCAAAGGTTCTAACTTCCAAACCATCAGTCATTTTAATGCCAACCAATGAATTTTCGGGTAAATGTTTTTGGGCTTCCGTCATCACTGAATCAACGTAATGGTTGATAAAACGACTGGTGGAAGTATTTTGATAAGCCATTGAAAATAAAGCGATTCCGAGGAAGATGGCAGGAATTCTGAAGCGTATTTTTTTCGATAATTGCATGGGAGAAAGAAGATTAATGATTTGTTTTATAAAGCGGGAAAGAATATTTCTATAATTGAATGTTACTAAAATATGTTCACAAAATACAAAAAAATCCCTAATAGAATTATACTTTTCTGTCAGGGATTTTTGCTAAATAAGGTACTTCACTCGAAAATTACCGCTTCATCCAAATCCGCCCAGTTGTCCATTTGTTCTTTGTAATGGGCTTCCACGACATTTCGCTTGATTTTCATGGTTGGCGTGAGCATATTATTTTCAACTGTCCAACTTGATTTTACCACAATTGCATTTTTGATGGCTTCGTAGTTTTTGAAACTTGGATTTACCCTTTGTAAAGTCGTTTCCAAACTTTCAATTAACAATTGTCTTTCCATATTTTTACCCAATTCTGAAAGTACAATCAATGCCACAGGCTGCGGCAAACCTGCTCCAGCCACACAAACTTGCTCAATAATTGGATTAATTGCCAGCATATTTTCAATGGGCGAAGGCACAATATATTCACCCTTTGCTGATTTGAACATATCTTTTACCCGACCCGTAATTTTTAAATATCCTTCCGAATCAATTTCGCCCATATCGCCCGTACACAGCCAACCGTCTTGTAAAAGTGCTTCGGTTAAAATGGGTTCTTTGTAATAGCCAATCGTATTCCAAGGGGCTTTCATCTGAATTTCGCCCGTTTCTGGATGAATTCGAGTTTCTACCTTTGGATACGGTTTTCCTACCGTTCCACTTTTCACGGCATCGGCGGGCATCATTGAGTGAGCGCCCACATTTTCCGACATCCCATACGCCTCTCTTATTGTAATGCCCAATTTTTTATACCAATCCAATAAACTTGGGGGCATTGGTGCAGCGCCCGTCAGAATTACTTTTGCCTCCGAAAGTCCTAACCCTTTTTGAATTTTACTTTTTATTGCGGCTTTTACAAAAGGAATTTTTAGCAATAAATCTAATTTATTTTGAGGCATTTTTGCCAAAATACCTTGTTGAAACTTTGTCCAGATTCTTGGGACTGCTAAAAAATGCGTGGGTTTAGCTTCTTGTAAATTTTTCTGAAAACTTTCGAGGGTATCGGCAAAAAAAACCTTTCCACCAGTAGCCAAACTTGCTGATTCAACAATATTTCTTTCGGCAATGTGGCAAAGGGGTAAATAGGAGAAGAACCGAGCGTTTTCAGTATGAAGAGAAATCTCATTTTGTGTATAATTAAGCGCAGAAATCGTCGATTTATTTGTGAGCATTACACCTTTGGGAACGCCTGTTGTACCTGAAGTATAAATAATGGTAAAAAGATCTTCTTCTTTTGGAATTATGTTTTCTTCTAATGGCAAATGCTTGTTGATTACACTATCCCATTCATCCATTTCAGCAGCGGGACAACCTTCATAAAAACTTGGATAGGCAATACATTTTACGCTTGCAGGAATACCGTCTTTCATCGTTTTCCACGAATCTAACTTTCCCACAAACAGCACTTTACATGCTGAATGTACCAATACTTGATTGAGCTGGTCGGCTACTAAAGTAGGATAAAAAGGTACGGAAATATGTCCTGCCATCGCAATGGCTAAATCAGAAATTATCCAATGAGCACAATTTTTAGAGACAATTCCGATGTGACTTTTTTCGGGTAAATTCAAGGCTATCAATGCCGAGGCCATTCTGCGGGCTTGATTTCCCGTTTCTTTGAATGAATACTGCTTATTTTCCTTGCCAATGGGCTGGCATAAATAAATATTATCGGGCGTGGTATTTTCCCAATAAAAAAAGTTTTCAATGGGTGTTTTAAATTCTTTCATCATGGTTATATATCGATTATCAGTTTACAAAATCACTTGAAATTATACCTTTGATTTAACAAACATAAATTACCATAAGTTATTAAATTTTCCGAATTATCTTTACATTTTTTATGGAAAAAGTACAATAAAATGTAATATCCTCGTACTAACAAGTAAAAAAGACAAAATTATGAAGTTACAAACTGCTCCTCGAGACCTGTTGATTAGTACATTGTTGATAACAATTGGTTAATTTATCTTCCAAATTTTTGATTCGTTTCCGTTGTATGCTTTAAATAAACCTTAGATTTTGCCTAACGCATTCCAACGCTGGTATTTTTTGCTGGCGTTTTTTCTTTTTAAGGAAAGTTTGCATCTTTGTTGGGCAACTCACAGTAGCCATTTTCAGTTATTGGCGATTTCAAAACTTTAAATTATTGGCTAATGCTTTACCTCACAAAACAAAAAATGAGCAAAACAAACTACGGCTTCGACGCTCCGTACATCATGCGGAATATGATAATTTTCGGAGCTTTACTCAATACGGTTGGATTTTTAATGTTAGCTTTTAACGATAATTTAATCTTAAAATACGGCAGTTGTTTGTTAATTTTAACTGGACTAATGCTACTCATTCTTGGTACATCAATGTTCATTTATGGCATCAAAGGGAAGTTTAGGATGCGAGATTTTATCCTATCTAAAATCATTTGGAAAGGTGATGAAACCGTTTTAGACATCGGCACTGGGCTTGGATTGTACATGATTGGGGCGGCGAAATACTTGAAAACGGGCAAATCTTACGGCATCGATATTTGGCGAGCCGAAGACCTTTCTGATAATTCAATCGAAAATGCCTACCAAAATGCTGTTTTGGAAAGTGTGAGAGATAAAGTTGAAATCAAAAATGAGGATGCTCGAAACCTGAGTTTTGCCGATAACTCAATTGACATAGTGCTTTCTATGTTTTGTATTCATAATATTGATGAAAAAGATGGACAAGAAAAAGCATGTACGGAAATTGCGAGGGTATTGAAACCTAAAGGGCGAGCTTTTATTGGTGAGTGGATTCCTACGCATGAATACGCCAACTATTTTGCGAAATCGGGATTGAAAGTAATCAACTCAAAACAATATTTTTCAACCGCCTATTCTTTGATGTGGATGGTGGAAGTAACAAAGTAAAATCCTAAAATCATGATACAACAATCGACTTTAAACTTTTTTAAGGAAATTAAAGAAAATAATAACAAGCCTTGGTTTGAACAAAATAAACCTCGATACGAAGCGGCTAAAGCAAATTATCTGAGTTTTATGGAAGAATTGTTGGTAGAAATCAGGAAAATTGAGCCAATCTATGAAAAAGATTTGAAGAAATATGCTTCTCGAATTTATCGAGATGTTCGTTTCTCGAAAGATAAAAGCCCGTATAAAAATAACATCAGCTCATTGATAGAAAGAGCTCCAGATTATAAAAAATGCCCTTTTTACCTGCATATCCAACCGGGTGAGAGTTTTATCGGCGGTGGAATCTGGCAACCCGAACCCGATTTATTGAGCAGAGTGCGTCAAGAAATTGACTACAATGGTTCTGAATTCAATAAAATACTTAACAAAAAATCATTCGTTGATTTATTCGGAAAACTCTCTGGAGATACCTTAGTACGCCCACCCAAAGGCTACGAGGCTGATAATCCAAATATTGTTTTATTGAAGTTGAAACAGTACATCGTTAGTAGAAATTTCAGTGATGAAGTGGTTACCTCAAAACATTTTATCTCGGAACTATGTACTTGTTACGAAGAGGCTTTGCCATTTTTTCATTTTTTCGATGTGGTGAAGGGGGAGTAAATTTAATGTAAATGATAAACAAT
>JBBAKZ010000069.1:0-4836 GCA_040403275.1 Arcicella sp.
TCAAAAATTAGCCGAATTCAAGCTTCATTCCATCGAACAACCCATATATCAAGGTAATGAAAATTTAATGGCCGAACTGTGTCAAAATACGCCCGTACCGATTGCCTTAGACGAAGAGCTCATTGGTATTCGAGAATATACTGATAAATACAAGTTATTAAAGAAAATAATGCCTCAATACATCATTCTGAAACCAACCCTTTTGGGAGGTTTTCAACAATGCAGAGAATGGATTGAGAACGCCAATCGTCTCAAAATTGGTTGGTGGTTGACTTCCGCTTTAGAATCAAATGTTGGTTTGAATGCCATCACCCAATTTACCGCCGAATTTAATAATTCCATGCCTCAAGGTCTAGGCACCGGGCAATTATACGACAACAATATCCCTTCTCCCCTAGAAATTAGTCAAGGTAAAATCTATCATAATCCACGAAATGCTTGGAATTTGGAGGTTTTGGGGTTTTTGGTTTAATTAGTCGTTAAGCTACGGAGGTATTAAAGGCGTTTATGAAATCATAAGCTTCGGTTTCAAGACAAAATCTAACCTTGATGAGTTAAGATTTTCCAAAAATCAAAAAACGGATTTTATCGTAGCCACTTTTGTCTGATGTTTACAGTGAAATTTTACCTAACTCTTTTTATAACTATTCTCCATTTCCAAATGAATATTCTAAAATGTACGCTTGCTGATTCATCAGCAATAGTTAATTTGTACGAAGACGCCCGTACTTTACAAATTTCAAAACAAATGGTCGTGTGGCCATTTTTTGAAACGGATTTTATTTCAAAAGAAATTAATGAAGAAAGACAATGGAAAATCACTGATGGCAACCATATTCTTTGCAATTGGACAATTACTTACGAGGACAAAGAAATTTGGGAAGAAAAAGAACAAGGAGATGCCATATATATCCACAGAATTGTAACTAATCCAGCTTTCAGAGGGAATAATTACATAAAAGATATTGTGTTTTGGGCAAAAGATTATGCAAAAAAAATAGGAAGAAAATACGTCCGACTTGACACTTTGGGAAATAATACCAAACTTATAGCACATTATACCCAGGGAGGATTTGATTTTTTAGGGATGGTAAAATTAACCAATACAGAAACATTACCATCTCATTATCAGAAAGAGCCAAATTGTTGTCTTTTCCAAACTGAAATTTCTAAATCATAAGTCCGTAAAATGGCTTTAAAACATTGAAAATAAAACATGGCTAAATTTTGAGTTTTATTCAGGAGTTTGCAATTTTGCAGAATAAAATTAGTTTAAAAAATCAAATTTCAATGAATATTCAAGCACTTGACCAAGACCTCCTTTCTTTATTTGAAAAAAGAGTAATACTAAGCCAGATGGGTTACGATCACCGTGATTACGATGATGTAGAAGAGGCGCTACACGACTTAGAAGACGTTTTTAACGAAAAATATGGCGATTATTTAGAAGGCGTTCTTAGTGATATTCACAAAGAATATTGTCCAGAATCTGATGTTTTATTACCGACAGCCTATTTGGCAAAAACCTTTAACGAAACAGCCGATGGAGGAATTGAAGTCGGGAAAGATGCGGGTGTATTGATCGAATTAGAAGCAGACCCTGCGGCAGTAGCCAAATTAATTTTACTTCCAACACCAACCCGTATTGTATTGCAGGTTGGGAAAAAGAAAAATATCGTTTGGGAAGCGGAAGAAGTTGATATTTAATAATTTTTAATTGGATGAGGAACTTCCCGAAAGTTTTATGACTTTCGGGAAGTTGAATCAACTTAAATTAACAAAGTATTGAAGACAATTATGAATTAAAAAACTTCTGCCGAAAATTTCGACAGAAGTCCACAACACTAACCACTATTAAATCTGTTAAATTCCTACTTTATATTTTACTGAACTCCATCATTTTGTCCACGTAAAACAGCTTTTTCTCCTACGGCTTTTCCAATTTTCAAACCCCCATCACAATCCATTTTGTAATGAATTCCTGCGTACACTCGAGACATTGAAGCCTCCTGAGCTTGGGCTTGAAATGCATTTGCCCCTTCTGGGAAAATATAACTCAACACCGTTGCCGCCGCCGAAGAAAAAGTTGAATGTCCAGAGGTATAAGATGGAAAATTAGGTATTCCAGTTAAGGTTTTTATACTCGGATCGATCTGCGATGGACGTGGAAAGTAATAAAAACTCTTGGTATACCAGCAACTCACCGCAGCATCCATCAAAGCTGTGTTTAAAAGTGCATAATTACGAGCCGTTCTAACTTCTGATTGTCTGGCAGCAACGATATATCTTTCCGCAATTTGATTCCAATGTCCAGGAGGGGTATGCGTTCCAGCGCCATCCGCCCAGAAATGAACGATGGCAATATTCTCACGGGTAGGATTCTCAGTATACCTTTTTACTTCAGCAACCTGCGCTTGAAACTCGACCGATTTTGTTAAAAGTGGGGGTATTGAAACACTGATGGCCGTCAAGGTTGCTCTGTCCATGTTCCAAGTTGATACGTTGCCGTACATTGCCAACATTGGAGGGCGAGGCGAATCTTCCATGGATTTCCAAGCAATTTCCCCTCTTTCTTCACAACGTTTTGCTAAACTATCCCATTTAATTTGCGTACCAACGGCATTTGCCATTCCGTCTGCTCTAAAGCGAGCAAAAACCTTGGCATACACGGCTTTTCCTAATTTTTCTCCTGCTTCAATATCCGAGCGAGTTGAAACACCCGCCCATAATTTAAACCATTTTTGTTCTTCTTTTTTCTTGTACAAATAAAGTGTATCAACCGCTTGGGGAAACAATCTTTTCAAAAATTCATAACTTACTGCCGCCATCACCGCATCTTCCGAAGGAAAAGAATTTAATTTTGGAGTGGTTACAATGATTGGAACAATGCTCGCATCAACTGAATTGGGTGATTTACGGGCGTATTTTGCTTTCAAAGCCATTGCCATAACGAGCGCATCGTATTGAGCAACAGACACATAAGAATAGGCACGAGCCGCATAGGGAGGATTTGAAAAAGGAAAAGTGGTGCCACTTCCATTCAAATTATCAGGATCTGCCGAATTGGGTAATGGGTACGGAAAGGTTGTACTTTTAGAAAAATCGGAATTTTCAGCGGGGGGCAAATTATTTTTTGCCACCAATTCACGCATGATTTGGTTCCAACGTAGGACACCGCCACCGTTCCAATAACGAATTGCCTCCCGACGAGCATCGTTAATTTTACCAACTTCCGATTTTACTTCTTCGATTTCTGCAAGATATTTGGTAGAAGTAACGGCATCGGGTGTGGTAACAACAGTCGCATAATCAGCTGCGACTGTGCCAGTATACGTTTTCCAAGAACCTGCATCAACATCAATATTGGTTGGACTTAATGCCCCTAATTCCGTTCCATCTCGGTCAAGATACTTTTCGCAAGATGAGATTCCAGCAACCAATAGTACGGAAAAAAAGCTTAGTTTTATATTTTTAGAAATGATAGTTTTCATTTATTTAATGATTTTCAGTGTTCATTGTTCAATTAAAATTTCTAAGTTTTGGCAAGTAAATTTTACCCAAACATTGAAAATTGGTAGTTGAGAATTCTATTTTTATTAATGATTTTCCATTTTCATATCTCCACCTGCTTCATGATTCTTATCTCCTGGGCGACAAATTGGACCACTTGGAATGCCTAACGATTTATTTTTTCGGAAATCAATGTACTTTGAAATTCCAATTGAAAACGACATTGACGCTCCGACATTACGCCCCGATAGAATCTTTCCACCCGTAACCATTATTTGCAAATCTTTCAAAACTGGCACTCGATAAGCAGCAATAAAACCTACTCTTTGATAATCAAACTTATCACAAAGTCCCGGCATATCATTTCTACGAATATCAAGTGTTCCTTGCATAATTTGTTGATCGTAAGTTGCTTCTAACTGCCAACGATAAGAATAATGACCAAATTTTCCACCAAAATTCACCACATCTGGCAAGGTCATTTCAGGCGTAAAATAGGCTTTTCCTGCATAATACATTTCTCTATCCGCTCTAATATTCGAACGTGCAGTGTAAGTTCCATGCGCAGTTAAAGCTAAATTAGCTGGTAAAGTATAATACAGAATGCCTCTGGCAAAACCAGTTTTTGATTGCGTACCAATGGCAAAAGGAAGATAGTCGGCTATATAATTATTAGTCGGAATTGAACCACCAATGGAACCAATTACCGAAAGGTTATGCGTTTGAATTAAACGATATTTCACGGACATCGTTAAATCTTGAAGTCCACTCATGCCTTGTGAAGTACCCGCCGAAGCCTTTGTGGTAATGTAGGGGAGTGAAAGCATTACATTAAAGCGGTCGGAAATTCCGTAATTTCCCATCAAAATGACAGACTGCGTTGTGAGTGTGCCAAGGTTTTTATTTTCTCGGTATAAGGTACCTTCCCAGTAATTTTTCCAAGAGTCGTTGGCATACGTTAATCCTCCGCAAAGATTTCCTTTGGCCATAAAAATGCCATCATTCATCATTTGGGCATTGGCAAAAAGACTGGTAAAAGTAAGCATAGCCATGAGGCTAAGTTTGGTAAAATTTTTCATTTTATTTGAGATAATTATTTTTTAAATAGTGTCATTATTCCCCAAAGGGAAATGATAACGTTCCTAAAATCTGTGTGAAAGGGTTGCTGAAATAAAATAATCAGCAAATGCCGCATCACCTTGTCCTCCGTATTTCAAATCTGAATAAGAACGAGTACGATTTCTGGTAGTAGCAATGGGTACGTTCAGCGCAAGCGTATTGCGTTTGTTCATATACGCAATCCCCGGTTCAATGGAAATAATATAG
>JBBAKZ010000069.1:4846-10515 GCA_040403275.1 Arcicella sp.
ATCTTCTGATGGAACCCCTTCAACTCGTCCACCTAAACTTGCTGAAATACCATATTTTGGCCACAAAGCATAAGCAACTCCCGCACGAGCCGCAAATTGATCTGAAATTGAATGTTTAACCGTGATTGGATTTTGAACGTTATCGCCCGCAATACTATTGTAGGTATTGTTCGTATTTTGGGGATTGAACATATAAAATGCGTTGTAATAAACAGAAGCTTTTGAGAATAGTTTTTGATACCCTTGAATTTCAAGATTAATCCCCCAACCACCATCACCTAATTGAATAGATTGGTCAACCGCTTTGGTTTGAAGATAATCTTTTCCTTCTTTATCTAATTTATGGAAATCGCCTTGAACATTAGAGTTACCCGTTGGTGCTTTTACCCCTAAACCTAAGGCAACATTGCCATCCATATTTTTCAAAGGATCTAATAACCAATAACTTACGCCCAAACGCATGTCGCCTAAACCAGCAGATTTCGTACTAAAATAAGGATTTGGAGCGGCAAGCGTACCATTTCCATAATGCTCATATTTTGATTCACGAACATTGCTGGCGATGGGAATGTTTAAAGTTACATTCAAACGGTCAGTAATGGCATAAGTAATGCCAATATCTAGTCCTTCGGAATAGTTTTTAACTTCAGTATCATTTATGGCCCGTACTTCTTGGTATTCAGTCCCCACAAAATGGCGATGCGAATATAGACTACGGAAACCAGTTGATACTTGCCATTGACCAGGGCGCATCATTGAAGAGGCGTTTGCTCCCGTTCCAGCGGCACAACTCATGTGACGGACAGCCACACATCCTTGGGCTGAAATAGTTTGACTCGCCAAAGTTAATCCAAACAATAAGGCAGTAGTTTGTAAAGATTTTATCATTTTGAGATTGTTTTTTATTTAAAAAAGCTAATTATTTGAGGCATTCAATGATTTTTTCCAGAAATCAGGAAAAATGGTTAAATTGCATGACAAAGAAAATAGTTTAAAATAAAATTTCCAAGTTTTTGGAAAAATAATACAAAATTCCTGATTAATGGAAAACAAATTTAGTACCAATCTCAGATTGCTCAGAAAAAAGAATAAGTTAACGTTAGAAATATTAGGAAAAACGCTTGGCGTAAGTAAAAGTGCTTTATCAGATTATGAAAATGCCCATACCCTTCCATCTTTAGATGTTTGTGAGGCCATTTGCCAATATTTTGAAACAAATTTAGACGATTTGCAAAATCTCGATTTTTCAGAAATGAATCTTGAGGAGATAAAAGAAAGTTCGATAAATAGGAATTCTGACCGAAAAACGTACGATAAAAATGATTTTAGCGACCCGACTGAACAATTAGAATTTCAAAATAAATTATTACATCAACAAGTGCAAGCCTTAGAAGTTCAGCTGCAATTGGTGAAGCAACTTACGGAAAGTAAAATTTCCGAAATTAAATCGCTACAGATTCAAATAAGGCTTCTGGAGGAGAAATTGGGAGGCATTTAATGATTATATTATTCACAAATTCTTTGATTCATGCATTAATTAAAGCGCTGAAGAATCAGTCAAACCTTGCCCTTTTCTATTTTCTTCGCTCGCTTTTCTGATACTGGCAACAAATTTTTGGGTTTCTTGTAAATTTTCCTCACTTCCCGTCAATTTCTTTAAGGCATTTAACAAGAAAATCTGGGTTTGTTCAATCACATCCAGTGTTACTTGGTTTTGGGCAATTTGCTTTTGATTCCGAACAATATTCATCTGATTGTTGACGATAATTTCTTGATTTCGGATAATGGTAGATTGGTTTTGAATGACCATTTCGTGATTATCGGCATTTTGTTGTTGATTTTTAATCATAATATCATAATTATCCACAATACGGCCTTGGATTCCTTTCAAAAAATCCTGTTCGTCGACTAATTTTTGTAATACTTCATCAAAATTTTTCATTGCTCAATCTTAAAATCTTTATTATTGACTAAATTTGTAAGGAACACTTTCCAAGCAGTAAATTAACACAAAATCTTTATGCTATCCAACAAAATCCAGAAAACCAGAATTCCTTGGATATATATAATTTTTCTAATGGTTGTACTTTGTAGTTGGTTTTGGTATATGTTTAACCATAAAAGTTTTGAAATCTACACTCGGCAATGGGCAACCGTTATCACCATGATTTTTGGTTCTTTTATCGCTGGCGCAAGTCCGGAAGGAAGTGCCGCAGTGGCCTATCCAATCTTTACGTTAATCCTAAAAATTGCTCCTCCAGTTGCTCGAAATTTCGCTTTTGCCATTCAGAGTATTGGCATGACCTCCGCCTCTTTATTGATTATAGGCATGAAGTTGAAAGTTGATTGGAATTACATCATCTTCGTAACAATTGGTGGTGTATTTGGCTTATTTTTTGGCACTTACTACGTCGTTCCTTATATTTCACCCATCCAGGCAAAATTATTTTTCGTATCCCTTTATTTGAGTTTTGGAATTGCCTTGTGGATACAGAATCGCCGTCCACAACGGGAAATTTTTGATAAAATTCAGAATTTTCAACATGCTGACCGAGGAAGATTAATAATTTTCGGATTAGTTGGTGGGATTATTTCATCCATTTTTGGTACGGGAATTAATATTTTTACTTTTTGCTTAATGACCATTTATTACCGAGTAAGTGAAAAAGTTGCCACACCTTCGTCCGTAATAATTATGACCATTGAAACAATTTTGGGGCTTTTTATTCATACCCAACTCATCAATGATTTTCAACCCGAAGCCTTTGAAATTTGGTTGGCATGCGTTCCATTTGTGGCTATTTTCGCTCCTTTGGGGGCTTTCGTAATCAGCAAAATGCCCAGAAAAGGAATTGCCACACTGCTGTATTGTATCCTAATTATTCAATTTTTTGGCGCCATGATTGTGATAAAACCCTCATTAATTCAGTTCTCACTGTGTATGTTCGTATTAGCTTCTGGAATTGGATTGTTTGGTTATTTAGCAAGAATCCGAAAGGTGTAAAAATAGACGACAGATTTAGATGTTTTTTTTTGATAAAAATGCTCAGACATCGTTAATTAGTAAAATACTCAGAGCATGACTATTAATAACTATTTCATTATCAATCATTTGCTGGCTTAGTCATTCTGTGAACAACTTTGTCCAAATACTTACTTACTAATTATCCGTATAAATCTGTTCATCTGTGGTCTAATATTTTTGTTACAAATACCACCAAGCCTGTAAATCTGACCAATTTAGATTGACATATACATTCATTTGTACTAAATTCAAATTTCTCATTTCTAATTTTTTATTACGAATTAAGGTTTGATAACAATATCCTAATTCTACTCTCGCTTTGCCAAAATTATAACCTGCAGCCACGTGAAGCCAATCTTCCGAACAATTTGACAGTTCGAAAATACCATTTTTAGCACTAACCGGACCATTATCAGCTCCTTGTAAATACCAAAAAGCTTCGTTGGATGCGGACAAATAATAGCCTTTTTTTGTTTCTTTGATGTTATAAAGTGGCAGTGTTAGATAAGTTTGATATCGTAAAATAGAAGCGTCATCCATCACATTTGTTTTCATATTTATGGGCATTCTATATTCATACCGTAAACGATGATTTAGCATAATTTTGTTTAAATTATGTAAATATCCCATTTGCCCAAAATATCTATTTTCGGTTTCTTTTATGCCAAAGATATTATGATTGCCGTACCCGTATCCCAATCCTGCCGTTAAGTGTTTATTGAATTTTTGAATCAACATTATTTGTGCCACAAAATGTAGTTGTCCACCCGCAAATTCTTTTTCATCAACCATTTTGGAAATGGAAGAAATGGAAGAGACATTCAGATTATAACCCAAACCTTTATATATATTTCCTGTTTGATAATAATTGGGACTATATCCTTCAAGGTTTAAATTTTGCGCATTGACATGAATTGATGCCATAAACATGAGTACTAAACAAAAGCGTTTCATAAAAAAATTAATATAACGGAAAACAAAAGAGGTAATCAATTGCTTGACTACCTCTTCCTTGAGCAAAAAATATGCCGTTATTTTCTATACCCAATTAATACCCTTATTCAAAAGCCTTAAAGTTTTTTCTTCCTCCGAACCTTCCTCCGCATGATAATTATAAACCCAATTGGCTACGGGTGGCATAGACATTAAAATTGATTCTGTTCTACCGTTGGTTTCGAGTCCAAATTTTGTACCTCGATCGTGTACCAAATTAAACTCTACGTATCTTCCACGGCGAAGCATTTGAAACGTTTTTTCTTTTTCTGTGAAGGGCAAACGCTTATTTTTCTTCATAAAATGGGTATAAATTGGCGCAAAAGATTCACCAATTTCCTTCACAAAATCAAATAATTGTTGCTTATTTCGTGTTTCATCCGTTTTCTGATAATCAAAAAATATTCCTCCAATTCCCCGAGTTTCGTTTCGATGGGTATTGAAGAAATAATCATCCGCCCAAGTCTTGAATTTAGGATAGTATTCCTTATTATGCTTATCACAAACATTCTTTAAGTATTGATGAAACCAAATGGCATCCTCTTCAACTACATAATGCGGCGTTAAATCAATACCTCCGCCAAACCAAAATGTTCCGTTCGACATTTCAAAATAGCGAACATTCATGTGTATAATTGGCATTAATGGACTTTGAGGATGGATCACGATAGACACACCCGTAGCCAAAAAATCAACTTTCTCCGTAAGTCCCATCGAAGCCAACATTTTTTCGTGCAAATCGCCCCAAACAGCCGAGTACATGACTCCTCCTTTTTCAATGACATTTCCATTTTGAATGACACGACTTCTTCCGCCACCTCCACCTTCACGTTGCCAATTATCTTCATGAAATTTTGCGGAGCCGTCTGCTTTTTCTAAGGCATTGCAAATATGATCTTGAAGTGTTTGAAAGTATATTGAAATTTGTTCTTTAGTCATAATAAGGTAATTATTTTTGTAACCACAGATAAAGCAGGAAACCTAGCAGAAATAGAAGACTACCATTCGATTAAATAGTCGGTACAAGTTCCAAGGTTTATATTTGGAGTAAATATTTGATTATCAAATAGCTATTTTCCGAATAACGAATAGCGAATTACGAACAATTATTTAATTCAAATTTACTTAATCGTAGTATCTGATTTAGCTTCAACTGGTTTAATTGATGGTAAAACGATAGAATCAGAACCCACAAATGTGCTATCGTAATATAAAGTATCCGTATTTGTGGCATAAGTTGACATACAATTGAATTCTTTTGAAATCCTTTTAGGGTCAAGCTTTGCAAAAGGGACGGGATGATAAGCTACTAAAGTTGGATCTTTAATAATTTTAGACATATATCTCCCAAATAGAGGCAAAGCAGTTTTCGAACCTTCCCCCAGCGCCCCACTTTTGAAGTGAATGGAACGGTCGTCCCCTCCTACCCACGTGCCAGTTACTAAATTGCTAGTTAAACCCATGTACCAACCATCTGAATGATTGGAAGTTGTGCCTGTTTTGCCAGCAAACCTTGATTTATACCGATCTTTACCATCAAATAAATCTTTGAACGACCACAAATTTTGGGAGGTTCCCCCTTGTTCTTCTAATCCTCCTTCGAGCATGTATCGCATCAATAGCGCTGATTCTTTCTTAATGGCTTGATGAC